>JAMONS010000127.1 GCA_027065555.1 Hyphomicrobiales bacterium
TTGCTGGAAGTGAGCCAGAAACTACGACTGAGAAGGGTGGAACTTCACCCATATGAATTTCACCAGTTGAGCGATTTATGATTTTGGTTGATTGCCCAATAAATACCCCCATAGAAATAACCGAGCCCGTACCAATTTTTACTCCTTCAACAATTTCTGAGCGAGCGCCAATAAAGCAATTATCTTCAATTATTACAGGATCAGCTTGCAGTGGTTCAAGCACACCGCCAATTCCTGCGCCGCCTGAAATATGCACATTTTTGCCAATTTGCGCACAAGAGCCAACCGATGCCCAAGTATCAACCATTGTGCCCTCATCAACAAATGCGCCAAGATTTACAAAAGATGGCATTAAAACTACGCCTTTGCCAATAAAGGCAGAGCGGCGAACTATTGATCCCGGAACTGCTCGAAAGCCAGCGGCACGAAATTGGTTTTCGCTCCAGCCAGAAAATTTTGATGGAACTTTATCCCACCATTTAGCTCCACCACTTCCACCCTCAATAATTTGCATATCATTTAACTTAAACGAAAGCAGTACTGCTTTTTTAAGCCATTGATTGACACTCCAATTACCGTTTTTCTCTTTTTGCGCCACACGCTCTTTACCACTATCAAGCAAGTCAAGTGCTTCGTTCACTGCATCACGAATTTCACCCTTTGTGTTAAAATCAATATTTTGCTGATTAACAAATGCTGCTTCAATGATATTTTCAAGATTTGCTGATGACATAATTTTTCCCTTTAATATGGTTTAGGATTTATTTTTTGAATTTGCCTTGCTTTATTGCTTAATACAACAGTTTTTTGAATTTTTCATAACATTAGCACCATATTTAACCTTGCAATTAATTGCCAAATAGCCCAAATAGGCTTTGGGAGGCTGGCGGCGGACATATTCCTCGCCAATCGGGTCAGATCCGGAAGGAAGCAGCCCCAACGAGTTTTTATATGGGTCGTTGTCAGTCTCCTTTATTTTCAGCTATAAGAGTATTATGAAAAGTTCTGATTCTTTAAATTCATATATTGTATTAGCACGCAAATATCGCCCAACTGATTTTAGCGCTCTTATTGGGCAAGAGGCGATGGTTACAACTTTTGCTAATGCCTTCAAAAGCAATAGAATTCACCATGCCTATATTTTAACTGGCGTACGGGGAGTTGGCAAAACCACAACCGCACGTATTTTGGCACGGGCATTTAATTTTGAAGATAAAAATGGGGCGCACCCAACTTTAGATTTGAGCAATAAGGGTGAGCATTGTCAGGCAATTATTGAAGGTCGCCATGTTGATGTCATTGAAATGGATGCGGCATCAAATACGGGCATTGATAATATTCGTGAAATAATTGATTCGATTAATTACAGCCCAGCCTCAGCGCCCTATAAAGTCTATATTATTGATGAAGTTCATATGCTTTCAACCGCCGCCTTTAACGGCTTATTAAAAACTCTTGAAGAGCCGCCAGCGCACGTGAAATTTATTTTTGCGACAACTGAAATTCGTAAAGTACCAATTACTATTCTATCACGTTGTCAGCGTTTTGATTTGCGCCGAATATTGCCCGAAACAATGACAAAATATCTAAATGAAATTTTACAAAAAGAGCAAATAGAAGTCGAACAAGTTGCATTGCAGATGATTGTTCGTGCAGGGGAGGGCTCGGTGCGAGATTGCCTATCTTTACTTGATCAGGGGATTGCGCATGGTGAGGGTAAAATAAAAGCAACCAATATTAAAGAAATGCTTGGGCTAGCTGATAAATCAAAAATGATTGATTTATTTGAAATGCTAATGCGCGGTGAAATAAGCCAAGCGCTTGATCTTGCTCGTGAGCAATATAATGCTGGTTGTGATGCTAAAGCCATTATTCAAGACTTAGCAAATCTTAGCCATTTAACAACTCGAATGAAAATAGTGCCAGCAGCAAACAAAGATATTTCGCTAACTCCTGATGAAAGCAAGCGTATTCCTGAAATGGCAAATAATCTTTCTATGGCAACATTAACTAGGACATGGCAAATTCTAACAAGCGGGCTTGAAGAAGTAACAAAGGCTAATGATCAAATTCAAGCCGTTGAGATGGTGCTTATTAGGCTTTGCTATGTTGCTGATTTGCCCTCGCCCAGCGAACTTATTAAAAGAATTGAAAAACAAACAGCTGAGCAACAAAGCTCAAATAATGCAAGCATTTCTAAAAATATTACTAGTGAAAATACAAATATTCGCTCAGTAATAAGCTCCTCAAGCGCACTGCAAAAACCACAAATACCTGTTGCTAATCCTGAAACTACCACTAGTCCAAATCCAAAAAACTATGCACAATTAGTAGCGCTTGCTGGGCAAAATCGTGATTTAGTAATTAAACATGCCCTAGAAAATGATCTGCGTCCCATTAATTTTGAAGTTGGTGTAATTGAAGTTGAATTAATAGAAGGGGCTAATCCAGCAATTATTGCAAGCCTTAGTGAGCGCCTAAAAAAATGGACTGGTAGAGCATGGCTAATCACTGTTTCTAATAATAAATCAAATGTGCCAACAATTAGAGAAGCGCAACAAACAGAGAAACAACGACAGTTCGATATTGCGCATGAAGATGAATTGGTAAAAGCAATTATAAAGACCTTTCCAGACACCCGTGTGGTAAAAGTAAAAACTAAAGATACTAATAAAGAGCAAGGATAAATTATGCGTGACATGATGGATATGATGAAAAAAGCTAAAGAAATGCAAGAGAAGATGGAGCAGATGCAAGAAGCATTAGCCAATGCTGAAATAGAAGGCAATGCAGGCGGTGATATGGTTGCAATCACCATGAATGGCAAAGGGGATATGAAGTCGATTAAAATTGATGAAGGTCTTATTAAAGATGGTGATGTTGAAATTATTGAGGATTTAATTTTGGCGGCTCATTTAGATGCCAGAAAAAAACTAGAGGCGACATCAAAAGAAAAAATGTCTGATATAACTTCAGGGCTTTCTTTGCCACCCGGTATGAAATTACCGTTTTAATTATATTTACAAAAAGAATATTTCTTTATGGAGCAAAATATTTCCGGCTCAGAAATTGAGCAATTAATTCAGCTTTTATCTCGGCTGCCCGGTCTTGGCCCTCGTTCAGCTCGGCGTGCGGTTTTGCATTTAATTAAAAAAAAGCAAAGCCTTATGCAGCCCTTAAGTTCGGCGCTTGAGAGGGCTTTAGAAAAAGTAACTATCTGCCCAATTTGCAATAATATTGATAGTTGCTCGCCATGCTCAATTTGCAACAATGAGCGCAAAAAAATAAGTAAGGTTTTAATTGTTGTTGAAGATGTTGGGGATCTTTGGGCGCTTGAAAGAGCGGGTATTGGCCACGTGCTTTATCACGTGCTTGGCGGCGTATTATCACCACTTGATGGCATTGGCCCTGATGATCTTTTTATTGATAATTTAATCAATCGGGCAGCTGATTTTGATGAAATTGTTTTAGCCGTTAATGCCACCATTGAGGGGCAAACCACCGCTCATTATATCGCTGATAAATTAAGTGATATTGATATTAAAATCACTCGCCTTGCGCACGGAGTGCCTGTTGGTGGCGAGCTTGATTATCTTGATGAGGGAACGCTTACTCAGGCGCTAAAAGCTAGATCGAACTTTGATTAATTTTATGCGCCACCATTTTTTGTTTTTAGCCATGCTTGACCACAAGCTTTTGTTAAATCACGAATTTTAAGAATATAGCTTTGGCGCTCAGTAACAGAAATTACCCCTCGAGCATCAAGCAGATTAAAAATATGTGATGCTTTTATTGCTTGCTCATAAGCTGGCACGGCCAATGTGTGTTTTTCGCCCTCATCGCCAATTTTTAATAGGTCATTACATTCTTGCTCGGCATCGGCAAAATGGGTAAAAAGCATTTTTGTGTTAGCGGCTTCAAAATTATATTTTGAAAATTCTTGCTCATTTTGCAAAAACACATCGCCATAGCTAACTTTTTTATCGCCCTCTAAGCCATTAAAATTTAGATCATAGACGTTTTTTACGCCCTGCACATACATTGCTAGACGCTCTAAACCATAAGTTAATTCGCCTGCAACAGGATTGCATTCAACCCCTGCTACTTGTTGAAAATATGTAAATTGGCTAACTTCCATACCATCGCACCAAACTTCCCAACCTAAACCCCAAGCGCCAAGCGTTGGGCTTTCCCAATCATCTTCAACAAAGCGTAAATCATGTAATTTATTATCAATTCCTATCGCATAAAGAGATTGCAAATAAAGCTCCTGAATATCCTTTGGTGAGGGTTTTAATATTACTTGAAATTGATAATAATGTTGCAAGCGGTTTGGGTTTTCGCCATAGCGCCCATCAGTTGGTCTGCGACATGGTTGCACATAGGCGGCATTAAAAGGTTTTGGCCCTAATGCTCTTAAAGTTGTGGCAGGGTGAAAAGTTCCTGCTCCCATTTCTAAATCATAGGGTTGTAAAATAACACAACCCTTTGCCGCCCAAAAATTTTGCAATGTAAGAATAAGGCCTTGAAAAGATTTTTTTGGATCTAGTGCAGGATTTTCGCTAATTTTTGTTTGCATTTTATTTGCCTATAATTTTAATCTTGCCGCCAAAAGCTGCTTGGTTATTTCATGTTGCGGGTTTTCAAACAGGGTTTTGGGATCTGCTTGCTCAACAATTTCTCCCTCATACATCACCATTATACTATCCGCAACCGCACGCACCATATCTAAATCATGGCTTATCAGCAAAAATGACAGGCCAAATTCACTACGTAAATGATTAAGTAGTGCCAGAACTTCACCTCGTACCGAAACATCAAGCGCTGAAACAGGCTCATCAAGCACCACAAGACGTGGGCGAGTAACTAATGCTCTGGCAATAGCTAGGCGCTGGCGTTGTCCGCCTGAAAATTCATGTGGATAGCGGAAGAGCATATTTTTCTCTAATCCAACCGCTTCAACAGATCGAACAATTCTGGTATTCTTTTCAATAGGGCTAATATTTTCTATTAGTCTTAAAGGCTCTTTTAGTGATGCGCCAACTTTTAAGCGTGGGTTAAAACTTGCAAATGGATCTTGAAAAACTAGTGAAATTTCACGCCTTATATTTTTGCTTAGATGTTTTTGATGCCCATATATTTGCTCCTCAAGTTCAAAACTACCCTCGCTTACTATATCAAGCCCTGCAATCGATCTAGCTAATGTTGATTTGCCACAACCAGAGGGGCCAACAAGGGCTAATGATTGACTTGATTTAATAGAAAATGAGACATTATTTACGGCAATGAACGGCGCTGGCTTTGGAAAACTTAGCCAGCTTCCTTGTTTGAATTTTTTAGTAATATTGTTTGCATTGAATAAATCTACCTGAGTGGAAATCTCGCTTAAGGGTGCTATTTTAATTTTTGCCGCATTGACTAATTTTTTAGTATAGGGGTTTTTTGGCTTGCTAAAAATATCTTTTATGTTGGCTGTTTCTATAATTGCGCCAGCTTTAAGCACGCAGACCCTTTGGCAAAGCGCAGCAACCGCACCCAAATCATGGGAGATGAATAAAAGCGCCATATTTCTTTGTTGGCAAATCCTATCAAGCAATTTAAGAATTGTGCTTTGGGTTATTAAATCTAATGCAGAAGTTGGCTCATCACAGA
>JAMONS010000128.1 GCA_027065555.1 Hyphomicrobiales bacterium
GCACCGAGCAAGGAGTGTAATTCTCCTCAATTAGTGCAACAATTGCCTTGCCAGCATTTTCCATCAAATCAATGCTTTGCACACCAGATTGAACAGTCAACTCATCAGCCATTGTCATCTGTTTTGGGGTTAGGAGGATATTATCCATTATGCACCTGTGTTTTATAATAATTTGGCAGGATAATCTAAATAGTGCAATACCTATGTGCTTTTCTTGATTTGCTTATGGAGGGATCAGTAATGCGTAATAATATCCGTGGTGATACGTTAAGAAAGAGCTACCTTAGCGAGATTAAGTTTTTCTCTTCTCTATTCTTAAAGCCAAGCCAGAAGCCACTGCTTTGCGAGATTTCATGCTCTCAATCCAACTCTTTACATTAGGAAAATCATCAATATTTATGCCCTGTCTTTCATATAGGCTTGCCCAGCCGATTGTCGCAATATCAACGATTGTATATTCACCTACAATATAATCTTTACCCTCTAATTGTTTATTTAGCACTTTATATAGGCGGTGCGTTTCATCAACATAGCGCTTGATGGCGTAGTCAATTTTTTCTGGAGCATAGATGGCAAAATGATGGTTTTGCCCGAGCATTGGACCAAAACCGCCCATTTGCCACATCAGCCATTCATCAACTTGCACTTGCTTACGTTTGTTGTTTGGATAGAACTTATTGAATTTTTGCCCAAGATATCTTAGAATAGCGCCAGATTCAAACACTGAAATTGGCTTGCCGTCAGGTCCTTCGGGATCAACAATAGCTGGAATTTTATTGTTTGGCGAAATGGCTAGGAATTTTTCTTCAAACTGCTCGCCAGCGCCGATATCCACCATATTCACATTATAGGGGACACCTAATTCTTCTAACATGATTGAGATTTTGAAGCCGTTTGGAGTTGGGAAATAATATAATTCTATTGGTTTTATCTGTTTGGTCATTTTTACCTCGTTTGCGAAATATATATTAGCTATTTCTAATATAGGCTATTTCAACAAAAATTGAAAGAGCATAATTATTTATGACAGCATAATAGATTTTAATTGGACAAATAGGCCAGCATAAGCTCTATATTTGATATGCTTTATTGAGGAAAATATGGAAATTATACTTTTACTAGGTGCTGGAATATTGGCAGGGGCGATAAATTCGCTTGCTGGGGGAGGCTCATTTATTTTATTTCCAGCATTATTGCTTGCTGGAGTGCCACCAGTTATGGCCAATGCAACTAATACATTTGCCTCTTTACCCGGATATATTAGCGGCGCTATTGGTTTTTACTCTGATATAAAAAAGCACAAAGCAATGTTAGTCCCCTATATTAGCGCTGCTTTAGTTGGTGGGTTTCTTGGGGCTGAACTTTTACTTAGGGTAACAGATGCACAATTTAGTATTGTAGTGCCATATTTAATGGCACTGGCGGTTTTCTTATTTGCATTTGGCAATAAGATTAATGTTTGGATTTCTTCAGGCTCAAACAAGACAAAAAACTCAAGCCTTTTTGCATATATTACCCTGCTAATTTTGCTTACTTTAATTTGTCTATATGGTGGCTTTTTTAATGCTGGTCTAGGTATTATTTTACTTGCGTTTTTTGCCCTTGCTGGCATGAAAGATATTCATTCAATGAATGGATTAAAACTGCTTCTTTCAGCGATTGTTGCATTTATTGCCGTAATGAGATTTATCTGGTCAGATTCGATAGCATGGCAGGAGGGATTAACCGCTTTTGTTGGCACTTTAATTGGTGGATATATTGCAGCTAGATTTGCTCATTTAATCCCTGCTAAAATCTTGCGCACTAGCATTATTATTTATGGTGTTGTGTTAGTTATTGTGTTTTTCTTTCAGGCCTATAAATAACTATTCAATATGATTTAAGGAAATATAAAAATGGATCGCAAGGAAGTCCTTGCGATCCATAAACATCCTGCCACCCTGTTGAGGGCTTAGGGGGGATTGGCAGTTGTGTTTTACCTAATCCTCACATTGGGACAACGCAAGAATTTAGGTACATACTTGAAATAGGTATAAATATTGGCAAAAAAAGGGGCATCACAAAAATGTGATGGTTTTCTCTATATTCAAATTTGTTGCCATTTATGCTTTTACCTGTCATTCTTATTAGATGAAAATAATTTACCCCCCCTCAATTGAGAAGAAATCTTTTAGTGATCCCGTTAAAGCTTGGGAATATGTGCGAAAAATTTATTTGCGCAATACAGATTTTATACGTGAGCAATTAATTAATTTAACAAAAGGCGAAATTCCGAAAGGTAAGGTTCGTGCCAATTACCCACAAGTTGAGGTAATTTCTTATACTCATAAAAAAGTTGATTCTCGTTTACCTTATGGGTTTTTGCATAGTCCGGGTACTTATAAGACAACTTTAACTGATCCTGACTTTTTTAAATATTACCTACTTGAGCAGTTTTCTTTAATATTAAAAAATAATGGCGGCACAATAGAAATAAGCGAATCGGATACTCCAATTCCATTGCATTATGTGCTTGACGCTTCACAAAACATCGATGTTGCGGCTATTTCTAATATAAAAATACCACTGCGTGATCTATTTGATGTGCCCGATTTGAATAATACTGACGATGAAATTGTAAATGGCACACATATAACAAAAAAAGGTGAGGCATTTCCTTTATCGGCTTTTTTAGCTCCTCGCATTGATTATTCACTGCATCGCCTTGCTCATTACACAGCTACCGCACCAAATTCTTTTCAAAATTTTGTAATTTTTACCAATTATGCGTTCTATATTGATGAATTTTGCCGCATTGCAAAACAATATATGGCAGATGGGCATGAAGATTATGACAGTTTTGTTGAACCCGGAAATGTTATCACCTTAAATAAGCGATTAGGTGGTGGAACTTCTGGTAAAGCACCGCCCCGTAACCCGCAAATGCCAGCCTATCACCTGACCACTGGTAAGAAACGTGGGATTACAATGGTCAATATTGGAGTTGGCCCTTCAAATGCCAAAACCATTACCGATCATATCGCAGTTTTACGGCCTCATGCTTGGCTTATGCTTGGTCATTGCGCTGGTCTTCGTAGCACTCAAGAACTTGGGGATTATGTCCTAGCGCACGCCTATGTAAGGGAAGATCACGTATTAGATGCCGACCTACCATTATCAGTACCAATTCCAGCTTTAGCTGAAGTGCAAGTTGCATTAGAGCAAGCCGTTGCGGAAATAACCCAACTTGAGGGGTTAGAAATGAAGCGAGTTATGCGCACAGGAACTGTTGCTACATTTGACAATCGAAATTGGGAATTACGAGATCAAATTGAAGTTACTAGACGTTTGAGCCAATCAAGAGCCATTGCGCTTGATATGGAAAGCGCAACAATCGCCGCTAATGGTTTTCGTTTTCGTGTGCCCTATGGAACTTTATTATGTGTTTCTGATAAACCGCTACATGGGGAAATTAAATTACCGGGTATGGCGTCAGAATTTTACTCAACTCAAGTAAAGCGGCATTTGCTAATTGGTCTCAAAGCTATGGAAATACTTAGAGAGCAGCCAGCAGAGAAAATTCACTCACGTAAACTTCGCTCATTTGCTGAAACTGCTTTTCAGTAGTAAAAACGATTTTAGTCTATGCACAAATATCAGTTATCAGACAAGGCCTGAGTTGCGGCTATTGCTGCGGCATTTACTACACCACGAGAAGTTGCTGATGGCAAAAGAATATGTGCAGGATTGCATGTTCCCATTAAAATTGGGCCAACCAAAAGCGCATTATTCATTTCTTTGAGAAGCGTCATGGAAAGATTAGCTGATTCTAAATTTGGGAAAACCAACAAATTAGCTTCGCCTTTAAGAACGGGATCGGTGATAAAACGCTCTCGCAAAGCCTGACTAAGCGCAATATCGCCCTGCATTTCGCCTTCAACAATTAAATCAGGTGCTTGCTTTTTTAATCTCTTATATGCTTCTCGCATTTTATAAGACGATGCACCATCACGTGAGCCAAAATTAGAATAACTTAACAAAGCAGCTTTTGCTTCAATATTAAAGCGTTTTAGATGATCACGAGCTTCAAGCGTAATTTGGACAATCTCTTCAACACTTGGATCAATAGTTACATGGGTATCTGTTAGAAAAAACACACCTTTACGCATAATAAGCATAGAAAGAGCAGAAACATCTTCAATATTTTCACGCATTCCAATAATAGATTTTATATCACGAACATGCTTGATATAGCGCCCTTGCAGGCCACAAATCATACCATCAGCATCACCACGTTTAACTGCTAGTGCCGCAATAACCGTAGTGTTTGTGCGCACAATGGTTCTCGCAGTATCGGGAGAAACACCGCTCCTACCAGCAAGAGAATAAAATAAATCAACATAATCATGATAACGACTATCATCTTCAGGATTAATAACTTCGAAGTCTTTACCTGGCTTAAGTTTAAGCCCAAATTTTTTGATTTGACTTTCTAAAATTCTTGGCCGTGCAATGAGAATTGGTAAGACCAGTCCATCTTCAAGCAATACTTGTGCCGCACGCAACACTCGCTCATCTTCACCATCAGAGAAAATTATTCTTTGTCCTTTGCCTTGAATTTTATCAATAATTGGTTTCATCACCATACCAGAGCGGAAAACAAACCGATTAAGGCTGTTCTGATAAGCCTCGAAATCCTTGATTGGGCGAAGCGCAACACCACTATCCATAGCAGCTTTTGCAACCGCTGGCGCAATCCGCAAAATCAACCTTTGATCAAACGGATTAGGAATAAGGTATTCTGGTCCAAAGGTAGAACCAACATCTGTTGTAGAAGCTTCAAGTGCTGGTTCGTGCGCCAAGTCAGCAATGGCCTTAACAGCCGCCATTTTCATTTCTTCATTTATCGTGGTTGCCCCAACATCTAATGCCCCACGAAATAAAAACGGAAAGCATAAAACATTATTGACCTGATTTGGATAGTCAGATCGACCAGTGCAAATCATTGCATTTGGCTGAACTTTTTTGGCCAATTCAGGCATAATTTCTGGAGTTGGGTTAGCAAGCGCCATAATAAGCGGGTTTTTTGCCATGCCTTCTAGCATTTCTGGTTTGAGCACGCCTGCTGCGCTAAGCCCAATAAAAATATCTGCACCAGGTAATACTTCAGCTAATGTTGTTGCATCTGATTCTTGAGCAAAACTATCACGCCATTTATCATGATGCCCCTTGCGTGAGGTTGTAACCAGACCTTCTCTATCAGCAACCCATATATTTTCTTTTTTTGCACCAAGGCTCATTAACAGGTTTAGGCAGGCAATCGCTGCTGCCCCTGCCCCTGAAGTGCAAATTTTCACCTCTTCAATCTTTTTATTTGCTAATCGCAACCCATTTAGTACCGCCGCTGCTACAATGATTGCTGTTCCGTGCTGGTCGTCATGAAAAACAGGAATATTCATTTGAGCACGTAATGTCTCTTCTATTTCAAAACATTCTGGTGCTTTAATATCTTCTAGATTAATGCCACCAAATGTCGGCTCGAGCGGTCTAACAATATCAATAAATTTCTTGGGATCTGTTTCATCAATTTCGATATCCATCGCATCGATACCAGCAAATTTTTTAAAAAGAACTGCCTTCCCCTCCATAACAGGCTTAGATGCAAGA
>JAMONS010000129.1 GCA_027065555.1 Hyphomicrobiales bacterium
ATACGGTGCGTCTAGTTTAATATTATTAGCCAATTCACGTTCCCATCTATCGCCATTATCTAGCAATTTATCTTTGTCATAGAATAATTCTTCTCGTGTTTCAGTAGCAAATTCAAAATTTGGCCCCTCAACAATCGCATCAACTGGGCATGCCTCTTGGCAAAATCCGCAATAAATACATTTGGTCATATCAATATCGTAGCGTGTAGTGCGTCTTGTGCCATCGCTCTCACGCACACCAGCTTCAATAGTTATAGCCTGCGCTGGGCAAATCGCTTCGCATAATTTACAAGCAATGCACCGCTCTTCTCCATTAGGATAGCGCCTTAGCGCATGTTCACCACGAAAACGAGGTGAAACGGGCCCTTTTTCAAACGGGTAATATATCGTTGCTTTTGGCGAAAAGAAATAACGCATTGAGAGGAAAAATGCCGAAACAAATTCTCTCAAAAGCAGTGAATTTAGAAATTGTAATGCTCTCATTTTCTTACCCCTCACGCCAATCCGCCATGCCAGCCCCAGCCCGTAAGCTGAAGCACTAAGGCAACGACAAAAATCATGAAAATTGAAATTGGTAAAAATACTTTCCAGCCCAAACGCATTAGCTGGTCATAACGATAACGAGGCACAAATGCTTTAACAATCGATACCATAAAGAACACCATGCCAACTTTAACAATGAACCAAACCATTCCCGGAACCCAAGTAAATGGTGCAATTTCTAGCGGTGCTGCCCAACCACCCATAAATAAAATCACGGTCAAAGCGCACATTAAAACAATCGACACATATTCACCAAGCATATACATCATATAAGGAGTTGAGCCATATTCAACCATGAAGCCCGCAACCAATTCACTCTCAGCTTCTGGCAAATCAAATGGTGGGCGATTAGTTTCGGCAAGTAATGATATAAAGAAAATTACAAACATTGGGAATAATGGCAACCAGAACCAATTAAGAAAATTCATCCATGGCACACCAAGCATATAGGCTAAACCCATTTCACTTTGCGCAATAACAATATCGGTCAGGTTAAGCGAGCCAACTAGTAATAGAACCGTAACAATCACAAAACCAATGGATACTTCGTACGAGACCATTTGTGCCGCCGAGCGAAGCGCTGAGAGGAACGGATATTTAGAATTTGACGCCCAGCCGCCAATGATAATTCCATAGACGCTAAGCGATGATATGGCGAGAATATATAAAATTCCAACATTAATATCAGCCAATGCCAAACCATAATCTAGCGGTATAACTGCCCAAGCGGCAAGCGCTAACATCACGGTGATAAACGGTGCTAATAGGAATAAAAACTTATCTGAAGAAGCAGGAATTGTTGGCTCTTTGAACACAAATTTTAGCAAATCAGCAAACGATTGGAACAGGCCTAAAGGCCCAACCACGTTCGGCCCACGTCGCATTTGCACCGCTGCCCAAATTTTACGATCGGCAAGCAAAATGAATGCAATAAAAATTAATAAGGCAACTAATAATAATAGCCCCTTATAAATAAAACCAATATTCTCGCCCCATCCCAAAAATGGAATGCCAAGCAAATAATCTAAAGCTGAAACTATAAATTCCATTATTTATCCTGCCCCGCCTGTTCTCTATCATTGCCCGCTTGCACGCATTGCCCCATTACTTTTGAAGAACGTGCTATCGGGTTTGTGAGATAATAATTTTTAACCGCTGAAATAAATTCAACATTTTTAACCTTAGCTGGAATTTTCGCTAGCTTTTTAAGTGCAGAAATATCACCTGCCTTTATGCCATTAATATTTGCTAAATGCTCATGCTCGTTATATAGCGCTTGGCGCAATTCATTTAGATTATCAAACGGCAAAGCCTTACCCAATTTTCCTGAAATAGCACGAATAATCGCCCAATCTTCTTTTGCATCACCAGGTGGGAAAATAGCACGGTTGGTAATTTGTACTCGCCCTTCTAAATTAACATAAGTGGCTGATTTTTCGGTATAAGCACTGGCTGGCAAAATAACATCGGCACGATGCGCTCCTGCATCACCGTGCGATCCAATATAAACAACAAAACTCTGCCCCATTGCGCTCATATCAAATTCATCTGCGCCAAGCAAGAACAACATATCAAGCTCGCCCTTGCCTGCCAATTTAATTTGATCTGCCGAGCAAACACCACCATTTTGAGGGGTGAAACCTATATCTAGGCCGCCAACTCTGCTTGCTGCATTATGTAATAAAGCAAAGCCATTCCAATTGCTCTCTAGAGCACCTGCATTATTTGCAACCATTAAAGCCATTGCTAAAATATCACGTCCGAGTTTTTTGCTCTCGCCAGCGTGTGAAATTGCATTTTCACCAACAATAATGATAGGTTTTTTAGCTTTTTTAAGAATTTTATTGAACTTATGCGAACCAGTTGCCAATGCTTTTAGAATATCAACATCATCACCCAAATGCTGGCAATCATAAGTTAGATCAGTTTTTTCACCAACCAGCGCAATCGGCATATTATTTTTTAGCCATGCTTTTCTTATACGAGCATTTAATATTGTTGCTTCATAGCGAGGATTAGCACCAATGATTAAAATCGCATCAGCCTCTTCAATACCAGCAATGCTTGGGTTAAATATATAAGCACTTCTATCAATATTAGCATCAAGTACTGAATTTACTGGGCGGCAATCAACATTGTTTGAACCAACAGAGGCTAATAATTTTTTAAGCGCAAACATTTCTTCAACGCCTGCAAGATCACCAGCAATTGCGCCAACTTTATTACCAGCCTTTTTCATGTTCCTAGCAACTACATTAAGCGCCTCGTCCCAACTTGTCTCAACAAGTTTTTTGCCCTTTTTAATATAGGGTCTATCAAGACGTTGAGTTTTTAAGCCGTCCCAAATAAAGCGAGTTTTATCTGAAATCCATTCTTCGTTTATATCTTCGTTAAGTCTTGGTACTATGCGCATTACTTCTGAGCCACGTGCATCAATACGAATTGCAGAACCAACAGCGTCCATTACATCAATGCTATCAGTTTTATGTAATTCCCACGAGCGAGCAGTAAAAGCATAAGGCCTTGAAGTAAGCGCACCAACGGGGCAAAGATCAATCACATTGCCTTGCAATTCGCTTGACATGGCACGTTCAATATAGGGAGTAATTTCAGCACTCTCTCCACGCCCCAAAAGACCTAATTCACAAACTCCAGCAACTTCGGTTGTAAAGCGCACACAACGAGTGCAATGAATACAACGTGTCATTATGGTTTTAATTAGTGGCCCTAGATATTTCTCATCAACAATGCGCTTTTTCTCTTCATAGCGAGATTTATCAAAGCCAAAAGCTATCGCTTGATCTTGCAAATCACATTCACCACCCTGATCGCAAATTGGGCAATCTAGTGGGTGATTTATGAGCAAAAATTCCATCACCCCTTCACGTGCCTTTTTGACCATAGGGCTATTGGTAAACATTTCTGGAGGTGATCCATCGGGCGCTGGTCGTAAATCTTTTACTCCCATAGCACAAGAAGCTTGTGGTTTTGGTGGGCCACCCTTAACTTCAACCAAACACATGCGGCAATTTCCAGCAACTGAAAGGCGTTCATGATAACAAAAACGAGGAATTTCTTTACCAGCCGCTTCTGCCGCCTGCATAAGCGTGAAGTGATCTGGAACTTCAATCAATTTGCCATCAACTTTGATCTGTGCCATGCCCTAAACCCCTATTCCGCCGCAATGGAGCTAACAGCTCCGTCTTTGTCAGAATTATAAGTGTAATCATCAATTCTTTTTTCAATTACGTGTCTGAAATTTTTAATCAGCCCCTGAATTGGCCATGCTGCCGCATCGCCAAGCGCACAAATTGTGTGCCCTTCAATTTGCTTAGTAATATCAAACAACATATCTATTTCACGTTTTTGCGCCCTGCCCTCAACCATACGCTCCATAATGCGCATCATCCAGCCAGTGCCCTCACGACAAGGCGTACATTGCCCACAACTCTCGTGTTTATAAAAAGCAGACAAACGCCATATAGCCTTAATAATATCGGTGCTATTATCCATCACGATAACGGCTGCCGTGCCTAAAGATGAGCCAACCTCTTGCAACCCGTCAAAATCCATTGTTGCATCGGTAATTAAATCAGCTTTCACACAAGGAACAGACGAGCCACCCGGGATAACCGCTAAAAGATTATCCCAACCACCACGAATGCCACCGCAATGTTTATCAATCATTTCCTTGAAATTAACGCCCATTTCTTCTTCAAACGTAGCAGGATTATTCACATGACCTGAAACACAAAATAGCTTTGTGCCAGTATTATTTTCACGTCCAAAACCTGCAAACCAATCGCCACCACGTCGTAATATTTCGGGAATAACAGCAATAGATTCTACGTTATTAACGGTTGTTGGATTGCCATAAATACCAATGCCAGCAGGAAAAGGTGGCTTTAGGCGTGGCTGGCCTTTTTTGCCCTCAATGCTTTCCATCATGGCGGTTTCTTCACCACAGATATATGCCCCTGCTCCATGATGAACGATTATGTCGAGATCCCAGCCATGAATATTATTCTTGCCAATCAATTTAGCATCATATGCTTGCTCAACTGCCGCCTCTAATCGCTGGCGCTCACGCATAAATTCACCACGCACATATATAAATGCCAAATTCGCATCCATTCCACGAGCGGCAAGCAAACAACCCTCAATCAAAAGATGCGGTTCATGGCGTAAAATTTCTCTATCTTTACAAGTTCCGGGTTCGGACTCATCGGCATTGACTAATAAATAATGCGGACGACCATCAGAAACCTTTGGCATGAACGACCATTTCAAACCTGTTGGGAAACCAGCTCCACCTCGACCACGTAATCCAGAGGCTTTTACCTCATCAGTTATCCAATCACGACCTTTTTCAACCAGCTTTTTAGTGCCAGACCATTGCCCACGAGATTTTGCGCCCTTTAAGCCCCAATCATGCTGGCCATAGAGATTAGTAAAAATGCGATTTTCATCTCTCAACATTATTTATCTCCCTTTACCAAAGCTTTTGCCTGTTTAACCCATTCATCTCGATCAATACGCCCCTTAAACGAAAGCGCATCATCTATCTTTGTTATATCTGCTTTTTTGAAATCAGCTACTTGCTTAAATTTGGTGATGCCTAGCTTGTTGAGTTTTTTCTCTAACACTGGTCCAACACCTGAAATTAATTTAAGATCATCTTTATTACCCTTTGGCGTTGCAAAGAGGTTAGAACTTTTGGCTTTTGCCTTTGCAGGTTTTTTGGCGGCAGTACGCTTAGGAGTTTTAACCTGAATATCCAACAAGCTAGTTTGCCCATTAAGCGCCGCTGAATATTGCCGTCCAATTTGTGGACCCGGTGCGATTGTATCGCCCTTATCAGCTGCAAATGCATCAATAATTTCTTCTAATCGATCTGGCGTTAAATCTTCATAAGTATCAAAGCCAATCGTTACCATTGGCGCATTTACACATGCACCTGCACATTCAACTTCTTCCCAACTTAGCGTGCCGCCCTCGTTTAACTCATGCGCTTTTTTGGCGATTTTATTTTGACATACCGAGCGTAAACCTTCTGCTCCACGCAACATGCAAGGCGTTGTACCGCAAACCTGAATATGAGCTTTTGTGCCAACTGGTTGTAATTGAAATTGCGTATAAAAAGTTGCAACTTCTAGCGCACGAATATAGGGCATTTTTAGCATATCAGCGATTTTCTCAATCGCTGGTTTGCTTACCCAGCCTGTTTGCTCTTGCGCACGCATAAGTAGCGGAATAATTGCCGATTGCTGGCGACCTTTTGGATAAAGCGCTATGCGTTTTTTTGCCCAAGCACCATTCTCCTTAGAAAAGGCGAATTTCTTTGGTTGCACATTATCATCTGCTAGGCGACGCACACTCATCGATCAATTTCTCCAAACACAATATCTAACGAGCCAAGAATGGCTGCAACATCTGCCAACATATAACCACGAGAAAGGAAGTCCATCGCACTAAGATGTGCATAGCTTGGCGGCTTTACCTTACAGCGATATGGTTTATTGCTACCATCTGAAATAAGATAAACCCCAAACTCACCTTTTGGCGCTTCGATGGCCGTATAAATCTCGCCCTTTGGCACTTTATACCCCTCAGAAAACAATTTGAAATGATGAATAAGAGCTTCCATAGAACTATTCATATCATCACGCTTTGGCGGCACGATTTTCCCATCACTTGAGGAAACCGCCGTTTTGCCTTCCGATGAATTTAATAGGTCAATACACTGACGCATAATTTTGGTAGATTGACGCATTTCTTCCATTCGAATGAGATAACGATCATAATTATCGCCATTTTTGCCAACAGGAATATCAAAATCTAAACGCTCATAACATTCATAAGGCTGGCTTTTACGTAAATCCCATTTTGCACCAGAGCCACGCACCATAACGCCAGAAAAACCCCATTTCCAAGCATCTTCGAGTGAAACAGTGCCAATATCAACATTGCGCTGTTTAAAAATACGATTGCCAGTTAAAAGCGTTTCAATATCATCGCACACTTTAAGAAACGGATCACAAAATGCTTCAATATCATCAATCAGCTCTTGCGGTAGGTCTTGATGCACACCGCCGGGGCGAATATAGGCGGCATGCATACGAGAGCCACAAGCTCTTTCATAAAACACCATAAGAATCTCACGTTGCTCAAACCCCCAAACAGGCGGCGTTAGCGCACCTACATCTAGTGCTTGGGTAGTAATATTGAGCATGTGCGATAATATTCTGCCAATTTCTGAATAAAGCACCCGAATTAATTGCCCACGCATTGGCACTTTAATACCAAGCATATTCTCAACCGCTAGCGCATAAGCATGTTCTTGGTTCATTGGCGCAACATAATCAAGCCGATCAAAATATGGCACGGCCTGCAAATATGTTTTTTGCTCAATTAGCTTTTCAGTACCACGATGCAGCAAGCCAATATGCGGATCAACCCGCTCAACGACTTCGCCATCAAGCTCAACAATCATACGTAAAACACCATGTGCCGCAGGATGCTGCGGACCAAAGTTAATGTTAAATGTGCGCATTGAATTATCAGCCATTAGGTTTTCCCCTCTGCCTTTTCATCACCTGGAAGAACATAATCAGTTCCTTGCCAAGGCGAGAGATTATCAAAGGAGCGAAATTCTTGTGTTAATTTCACAGGCTTATAGACCACACGTTTTTGCTCTTCATCATAAAATAATTCAACATAACCAGAGGGTGGAAAATCTTTACGTAAAGGATAACCGCTAAAGCCGTAATCGGTTAATAAGCGGCGTAAATCTGGGTGTCCTGAAAATAAAATACCAAACATGTCATATGCTTCACGCTCATACCAATTAGCACCCGGAAACAAATCAGTTATTGAGGGAACTAAGCTTTCTTCATCTGTTTCAACCTTAACCCTTATGCGAAGGTTTCTAACAGGGCTTAGCAGGTGATAAACTACCTCAAAGCGCATTTCACGCCCCAAATAATCAACCCCACAAATATCAGTAATAGAAATGAATTGGCACTGATTATCGTCATGCAAAAACTGCATAACCTTTACGATATCATCACGATTGGCAAATAATGTTAATTCGCCCCGAACAAGAGTAAAATGCTTAACCTCATCAACCAGTTTAAGTGCAATATATTCACCAAGCTCTTTTAGAGTTTCGTCCATAATCTATCTTTCAATCGTTCCTGTGCGCCTGATTTTCTTTTGCAGCATTAAAACGCCATATAAAAGAGCCTCAGCGGTTGGCGGGCAACCCGGCACATAAATATCAACTGGAACAATCCTATCGCAACCACGAACCACTGCATAAGAATAATGGTAATACCCGCCGCCATTGGCGCAAGAGCCCATAGAAATTACATAACGAGGCTCTGGCATTTGGTCATAAACTTTTCTTAAAGCTGGTGCCATTTTGTTAGTTAGAGTGCCAGCAACAATCATCACATCAGATTGACGAGGTGAGCCACGAGGCGCAAAGCCTAGCCTTTCGCAATCATAACGAGGCATAGCCATTTGCATCATTTCGACCGCACAACAAGCCAAACCAAATGACATCCACATAAGCGAGCCAGTACGAGCCCAGTTAATCAACTCATCAGTTGAAGTAACCAAAAAGCCTTTATCAGCCAACTCATCATTAACATCAGTAAAAAATGTATTATCAGCGCCGATAGGCTTACCAGTATTTGGATCTATAATATTTTTAGGGGCAGGAGCTATCAGCGTTCCTTGTTTATCTAATCCCATTCCAAAGCCCCTTTACGCCATTCGTATATAAAGCCAATGGTAAGCACCGATAAGAATATCATCATTGAGACAAAGCCAAACCAGCCGACATCTCTAAATGCTACTGCCCAAGGGAAAAGAAAAGCTACTTCAAGATCAAAAATGATAAAAAGAATAGCAACCAAATAGAATCGGGCATCAAATTTCATGCGAGCATCATCAAATGGTTCAAAGCCACATTCATAGGCGGATAATTTTTCGGGGTCTGGGTTTTTCACTGCAATGATAAATGGAGCAACTAGCAATGCTAGTCCGATAATCGCTGAAAGCCCAATAAAAACAATAACAGGCAAATAATCTAATAGTAATTCGTTCATTTTCAAATCCGAGAATATTACAATCTATATTACAGTGATGCAAAAGCAAAGAATCAGTTGATAAGATTGCACAGGGCAATATTAATCTATAATTGCAGGGCTTAGCGCAGCACAGACATTGTTGCAAGTAAAGAACCATATTTTTGACATATTTCTTTAGATAACTTTTTATCAAAAAATGACAAAAAAAAGCTCCTTAGTATAAGATCTAAGGAGCTTGAGTATGAATTTAGATTATTAAATTATTTTTATTGTAAGTGCCACAATAATCCAGCACTTATCTTTGTTGCATTTGGCGCAGCACCCCAAGCCCCAGTCCCTAAGACTTCGGCACGTACACCAACTTGATCAATTAAGATAGCCTCAGCCCCACCACCAAAGGCGTAGGAGCCAACGCCATTTACAAGACCGCCACCCCCTGCTCCATAGACCATTATAGTATCATTTATTTCATAACCAACTTTGCCAAGCATTAGCGCATCATAAGTCATTGTTGGAGCAAAATTTGCACCAACCTGCATTTCTGCACCAACTAAAATACTATCAGTTACAACAAAATTAGCACCCGCAATACCGCCAGCGCTACCATTCATAGTTGGATCCATCATAGCACCACCGTAAGCACCAACATAGAAGCCTTCAAATTGTGAGAGAGAATAATAATCAGATTGCGCTAAAACGGCACTAGAGGAAATGCCTAAAGCCATAATTGCAATTAATGTTTTTTGAATAGTTTTCATTTGTAAGCTCCATTATAGATATTATCCATTAGATAGCTTTTGATACAAAATTTCAATGAAATGTTAACTAGTTGGCTAACGAATGGTTAATATTTGAGATGGCAGGAGCAAGCAATTTAGCGAGATATAGAATGGGAAAAGAATAAACGGCGGGGGTGTCGGGGACGGGCAGCCTGCGTGGCGTGAACGCAAGAGAAAATGCAGCGACCAACGGCGACAAGTATAAAGAGGCCAAAGCCCTCCTACGCTCTATACTTCTTTTGGAGCTTCAGACGGCATAAGCAGTTCTAGAGCGAGCGTTGCTCACCAAAAACAGCTAATGGCGGGAGTGACGAGACTCGAACTCGCGACCTCCGGCGTGACAGGCCGGCGCTCTAACCAACTGAGCTACACCCCCATTTTAATTTTGCTACATATTGTGCAAAATATATTAGAAGGACTGCTGTGACTTAGTTCAGCTTTTTCGTGAAGTCAAGCACTTCACACACATAAATTTCACTCAGGCAAAATAACTTATTTCGAAATTCGCAAATTCAATAATTCGTCCGCTATTTCTTTAAATGCATCAGCTAATTCACCACTATCACTAGCATCAAAATACGAACCACCATTTCCAGCGCAATCTTCCAACAAGTTCTTAATGGTACTATTAGTAACATCAAAGGCAATAGTATAAACTATTACTTCGTCATTATTGATATTATCACAAAGGTCTTCAGTCAAATCATTGGCTGTTGCTGAGTTAGAGCCATTATGCCATGGATAACTAGGTGAGACCGTGTTTGCTCCGTCAGTCATTAAGACCAAAACTTTTTTTAAATCATTTGATTTTGGTGCTGCATCTGTGAAAGGTATTCCTTGTGATAATAACCTCCAACCCCAAACTAAACCAGCGGGTATATAAGTATTGTCCCTTGCACTCATACTATTTATACCACTTAGAACATTTGCTCTAACATTGGTTAGACGAGTTAAAGGGTTTGCCCTACAAAAATTCCAACTATTAAGCAAACCCGGAACTTCTTCGCTAGCGTATGAATTATCTCGTATATTTAGGGGATAGTCTCTTGAACCAACACAACCAAACCATCTATATTGTCTAGGTGATCTGGGTGTACATGTCCATACTGGAGCGCCTAAAGACCCAGTACAACCTGTGCTTACCCACCTTTGACATGCATATGGCACGCCATCGCTGTAACAAGTATCAGGAACATTATAACCTGTACAGTTTCGTGTAGAATCTGGATAAGTATTTCGGCAATAATCAGGACGAGGAACAGAATAATCACTTGGCACATCAATGCCCGGCTCATTCCTGTTATTCATACCAATATTAACATATCGAGAAAAAGGAACTAAGCCAATTTTAACCGTTCCCCCTGTTGCCTCTTCCATTAATGTTGTTACCATATCCTGTGCCGCATCTTTAAGGGAGCTTATTTTAGAACCATTCATAGAAAAGGTTGTATCTAAAACCAGTGCTACTTCTAAATTTGAGGCAGAGATAATTACTTCTGAAAACACAGCAATATCAAGTTTATTAATACCTATAAATTTTATAAATATGGTTGGCATGGGATAAGAAGCATCAACGCGAATACCATCATCGATTTGAGTGGCAACTATTGTTGAACCTGCGCCTATGCCAATAGAGCGCAAATTATTACTATAAATATCTTTGGCAACTATTTGCATTTTATCG
Source organism: Hyphomicrobiales bacterium (assembly GCA_027065555.1). Lineage (GTDB taxonomy): Bacteria > Pseudomonadota > Alphaproteobacteria > Rhizobiales > Devosiaceae > S141-66. Next base: position 11,103 of record JAMONS010000129.1, read on the forward strand.
AGATCATTTTTTGCAACACGTGCAACAGCAAGTGCCGCAGAATCTGTTGCATGTTGCATTTCAGCTCTAGTCGCACTAGCCTTAGAATAATCAACAGCACCGCCCGCAAGTACTATTAATGGAATAGCCATCAATGCAAAAATAACGGCGAATGAACCCTTATTTTCATATTTGATAAATCTAGCAAACTGTTTACTTAGTTTTGCAATATTAAATATTAGCATGATTGGCCTTTTTAAATTCTAATTAGAATCTCTACTTTTAACAAAAAATAATAAAGATCAGTTTAACCAATTAGATAAAATTTTAATGACATAGATTTTATCGTTTATTTCACAAGACGAATATCGCCTCCAGAACCGCCGCCTAAGTCTGACAATTCTTCACCAATATTTTCAATAGCATTTTCAAGCGCAATTCCAGTATTAACTTTTATATAATATCCACCATTGTCAGCGCAATTTTGCATCATAGTCGTAAGTCCATTATCACTAACACCGACATTAATGCTGTAAATCCTAATGCCATCGGCCTTCATGTTGGTGCAAAGTGCTGCTAATTCAGCATTGGCAGCATCAATATTGCGCGCCCATGAACCAGACTGCCCAGTGTTATGGCTTCTATTTTGTACTTTATCATTTACAAAGATAACAACTTTTAGATTATCATCTGAATATGGTAGCCCTTCAGTATATGGAGCACCTGAAAGTGAAAGGATTGGAAGCAACACAACTGCAAAAATAACAGCAACTGCTCCCTTATCTTCTTGGGTAAAAAATTAGATATAAAATTACAACAATTACTTAGAAATACGTAATTTTCTTAGTGAATCAGCAATATCTTCAAATGCTGCTTCTAATTCAGAACTATTATCAGCATCATAATAAGAACCACCATTGCCTGCACAGTTTTGTAAAATCTCTTCAATATCGCTATCATCAACATCAAAGGCAATTGTATAGACAATAATATTATCGCCTCTTATATTACCGCATAATTCTTCAGTCTTTTCATTTGCATCATCTACATCATCACCATAATGCCATGAATCTACGTTTGAAGGCCTTGCGCCCTGATTGAGCATCCATTGATAACCTCCAATACCTATTGATCGAGTATTAGCTCCATCAGTTAATATCACCATTACTTTTTTATTGGCATCCCCATAAGGTGCTGCATCAGTAAATGGCTCTGCATTTGACAGCAATCGCCATCCCCATATTAAGCCAACAGGTATATAAGTATAGGAGTGGTTATTTTGAGCAGTTCTCATTCTTGATATAGCACTTCGAATGGTATCTTCATCAGAGGTTAAGCGTGTCAGAGGTCTGGTGGCCCAATAAAGATTCCAGCGTGTCATTAGACCAGGTACGGGGTCTGTATCATATGATTCATCGGTGACATTTAAGGGGTAATCACGTGAACCCATACTGCCATACCATCTAAATCGATAATCACTGCGTGCACTACATACCCATACTCTCTCGCCCCTATCTCCAGTACAATTAAAATAGCGCCATCTTTGGCAAGTAGTTTCAACGCCATCAACTACACAATCATAACTCACTCTTTCTCGCTCACAGCTACGTGTTGAATTAGGATAAGTCCAACGACAAGAATCTGCTTGTGGTACTGAAAAATCATCGGGAATATCAATTCCCGGCTCATCTCTATTAGACGTACCGATATTTACAGCTTGGGTAAATGGGACAAGACCTACCCTGATATTATCATTGTCAGCCCCTGAGAACAACTCCGTCACCAACAAATCTGCGGCAGTTTTAAGACCATCCATCTTTTCTCCATTCATAGAGAATGTATTATCAAGCACCATCACTACTTCTATGCCTAAAAGAGAATCCACCACTTCGGAATACACACTGACTTGTAGGCTGGATATGCCTATTAACCTCAAGAAAGATGTATTAATTGACGTTGTAACATCAACTCGTACACCGTCCTCTAATCTGGTTGCAACTAGTTCTATATTGTTTGCAAATGCGGCATTTACTAAATTATCGGTAAAAACATTTTCTGCAATTTCTTGCATTTCCTCATCATCATTCTTATCAGCCTTTACAGCTGCAAGAGCGGCTACATCTACTGCCACTTGCATTTCTGAACGTGCCGATGAAACCGCTGAATAATCTACCATAGCCCCTGAAAAAGCCAAAATCGGCAAAAGGACGATAGCAAAAATAACAGCAACTACGCCTTTGTCTTCTCTTGTTAAGAACTTCAAAAACGATGATGATATTTTAGACAATGAAAATGATTGCATGAGGAACCCTCCAAGTACTTGAAATTTTACCTTAGATGAAAAAAATAAATATTAATTAAAGGCGAATAATAAAATTTTATCTAATATTATGGTGGGGTCGGGAGCGTAAGAGACTAACAGCCTGCCCGTACTAGATACGGGGCGGCAAGAATAAAGAAAAGCAACTTAGCCAATTATAGAATGGAAAAAGAATAAACGGCGGGGGTGTCGGGGTTGGGAGCATAAGCGACCAACGGCGACAAGAATAAAGAAAGCAACCTAACAAGATTATAGAGTGGGAAAAGAACAAACGGCGGGGGTGTCGGGGTCGGGAGCGTAGCGACCAACGGCGACAAGAAAAAATGAGACCAACGGCGACAAGAATAAAGAAAGCAACAGCGCGCCCTACGCTCCTAATGGAGCTACGGAGCGGCATAAGCTATTCTAAGGTTATTATAGGATTTTAGTTTGTTTCTGGCAGTCCGCCTACGCCAAGGCTTCGGTGGACATAAGCTATTCTAAGGTTCACTATGTTCACCAAGAATAGCTAATGGTGGGCGATGAGAGACTCGAACTCCCGACATCCTCGGTGTAAACGAGGCGCTCTACCAACTGAGCTAATCGCCCTAAAGGGTGAAACGATGTAAAATTATCGCTTAGTGTGAATGGGATATTGTGTTGTGAGCCTTTCGTCAACTTTTCTTTTCAAAAAAATAAAAAAAGGCTTCAAAAAGCAAATTTTGAAGCCTTAGAATAATAGTTTTACACTAAAATTAGTTGATAGCTTCTTTTAGACCTTTACCAGCCTTAAATTTAGCTTGGTTAGAAGCTGGAATATCAATCGCTTCGCCAGTTGAAGGATTGCGGCCTTTGCTTGCTTTGCGGCGTGTTACTGCAAAAGTACCAAAACCAATCAGACGAACATCTCCGCCATCTTTTAGAGTTTGTGTAATAGTATCAATCACTGCTTCAACTGCACTTGTAGCATCTGCTTTTGAAATGCCTGCTTTTTCAGCTACTGCTGAACTTAGTTCATTCTTGTTCATATTAATTCCTTAAATTAGCTTCATTCGCCCCCAAAGAAGCGAATCTAATATTTGTATATTTTTCTGATTCTGTCTTAAAGGCAAGGAAAACTAGGGTTTTTATCAGTTTTCCTACTTAAAAACTGTGATTTAGGGCTTTTAGCCGCTTTTTTTAGAAATTCTTTGCCAAGCCGAGCCGCCAAAAATGATGAATGGTAGCAAAATAATATATATTGCTGCCGCAACTAGCCACACACTACCCGGCCATTCGGGACGCACAATCGCATATATTTGTGTAAAAAATAATGGCCCAACAACAGATGCTAAAGCCGCTAAGCTCATTAGAACCCCTTGCAACTGACCTTGTAAATCTTCACTAATCTTTGAGGTTAAGAGTGATTGTAAAGCTGGGCCACCTACTTCACCAAATGCGAATAAGGGTAATAAAATAAAAATCATCCACCCCTGCCCGATGAAAGCAACAATTATTAATGCTGAAATTTCAAAAAACAGCCCAAATAATATTGCCTTTTTCTCGCCTAACCATGAACTTACCATACCAGAAAATAATTGAGCAACTGCCATGCAAACGCCGTAAGCAGTAAGAGAAAGTCCTACCATTGCCCCCGACCACAAAAACTTATCTTGGGTAAACAGCACCCAAATTGTAGAGTAAATCGTCCCTACAAATGCAAAAAACACAGCTATTACTAATAATTGTCTAACTGAGATTAGGTTAAGCGCCCAGATTATTGGTGCGAATGGATTTAATTTTCTAAAATTAAACCCTGTTTTTTTACCCTTGCGAGATTCGGGCAATAAAAATATTGCCAATAATAGATTAAAGCCATTCAAAATTGCGGCGGCTAAGAATGGAGCTCTAAGCCAGACTTCTCCTAGCAATCCGCCTAAAGCTGGTCCAATAATAAAACCAACACCAAAACAAGCTCCTAAAAAGCCAAAATACTTCGCTCTGTCATCATCTTTAGAAATATCAGTAATATAGGCTGAGGCAACCGCCATGCTTGCAGCTGTCATTCCAGCAATCAAACGCCCAATTATCAAAACTTCGATAGTTGGGGCAAATGCCATTATTAAATAATCAATCGCCGCTCCACCCATAGCAATCATTAGGATAGGCCTGCGCCCGAAGCGGTCTGAAAGAATGCCAAGTAATGGTGCAAACAGGAATAACATTAGGGCATAACCCGCAATGATTATTCCATAAAGTATAGTTATCTCGCTAGAAGCAGTTAGCTCACGCAATAAACTAGGCAAAATAGGGAAAATCAGACCAATACCAATCGCATCTATTGTGACTGATAAAAGAATTACAACCAAAGCCTTGTTCATAAGTTTCCTTAAATTCTAAAGGCGCTACTTTAAGCGCCTTTAGGTTTGCTTTGTAATAAAACTAATGCGCTAATCCCGAGGGTTTTTTATCTTCATTTTTCTTCAAATCAAGTGCCGCTTGCTTTTCAAAATCCCACTCAATTGGCTCTAAATCACGAACAAGAGCATGTTTAAGAACTTCGCCCATTCGAGAAACAGGAACTATTTCAAGCCCCTCCTTAACACTATCAGGCAATTCTTTAAGGTCTTTTATATTGTCCTCTGGAATAAGAACTTTTTTAATTCCACCACGAAGTGCTGCTAAGAGTTTTTCTTTAAGGCCACCTATTGGCAAAACTCGACCTCGTAAAGTCACCTCACCTGTCATTGCAACATCATGGCGCACTGGTATTTTTGTCATAATCGAAACAATAGCAGTTGCCATCGCAATGCCAGCAGAGGGGCCATCTTTTGGAGTTGCCCCTTCTGGCACATGCACGTGAATATCACGAGTTTCAAACATTGTTGGTTTGATACCAAAATCAATACAACGAGAATGAACATAAGAATTTGCGGCTGAAATACTTTCTTTCATCACGTCCTTTAGATTGCCCGTAACGGTCATTTTTCCTTTACCCGGAGTGATAACCCCCTCAATGGTAAGCAACACGCCACCAACAGAAGTCCACGCCAGGCCTGTTACCAAGCCAACTTGCGCATCTTCTTCAATCTCACCATGCTTAAATGGCGGAGAGCCTAGATATTCTTCTAAAATTTTAGCTGTAATTGTGATTTTTCTCTTCTTTGTGACCATCAAAGTTTTAACGGTTTTTCGCATCAGCTTAGAAATTTCACGCTTCAGATTACGCACTCCAGCTTCTCTCGTGTAGCGCTGAATAAGGGTTGTTAAAGCAGCATTTGGCAACACAAATTCGCTTTTCTTAAGACCGTGATCTTTAAGTAACACTGGCAACAGATGGCGTGTTGCAATTTCAAATTTCTCTTCTTCTGTATAACCAGAAATGCGAATTATTTCCATTCTATCCATTAAAGGACCAGGAATATTAAGCGTGTTTGAAGTTGTAACAAACATTACATCTGAAAGATCATAATCTACTTCTAGATAATGATCCGCAAATGTGCCATTTTGCTCAGGATCAAGCACTTCAAGCAAAGCCGAAGAAGGATCACCACGAAAATCCATACCCATTTTATCAATCTCATCTAGCAAGAATAGCGGGTTGCTTTTCCCAGCTTTTTTCATTGATTGAATAACTTTACCGGGCATCGAGCCAATATAAGTCCTACGATGTCCACGAATTTCAGCTTCATCACGCACACCACCAAGTGACATACGCACAAATTCACGCCCAGTCGCACGAGCTATTGATTTACCTAGCGAGGTTTTTCCAACCCCCGGAGGGCCAACAAGACAAAGAATTGGCCCCTTTAATTTGCCAGTTCTTGCTTGTACCGCAAGATATTCAACAATTCGCTCTTTTACTTTTTCAAGGCCATAATGATCTTCATCAAGCACTTGTTCAGCAATTACTAGATCCTTATTTATTTTTGATTTTTTATTCCAAGGAATATTGAGTAACCAATCTAAATAATTGCGCACAACTGTTGCTTCTGCTGACATTGGTGACATCTGCTTGAGCTTTTTGAATTCAGCAAGCGCTTTAGTCTTTGCTTCTTTGCTTAATTTTGTTTTCTCTATTCGTGTCTCAAGCTCTTTAAGATCAGACGAGCTATCATCTCCATCGCCCAATTCTTTTTGAATAGCTTTCATTTGTTCATTAAGATAATATTCTCGCTGCGTTTTTTCCATTTGGCGTTTTACACGCCCACGAATACGCTTTTCAACTTGCAAAACGCCTATTTCGCTTTCCATAAGTTCAAGAATTTCAGCAAACCTATCCGCAACAGATATTTTACTTAACAGCTCCTGCTTTTGAGCAATTTTAATAACTAGGTGTGAAGCTATTGTATCAGCGAGTTTTGAATAATCATCAATCTGATTAACTGCCGCAACTACTTCCACAGAAATCTTTTTGTTTAATTTCACATAATTTTCGAATTCTCTAAGAGCGGAACGAGCAAAGGCCTTTACCTCAACATTATCATAATTAGGCTCAATAAGGGTAATCGCTTGAGCCTCAAAATAATCATCTACCTGCAAATATTTTTCAACCTTTGCTCTATTAAGCCCCTCAACAAGTACTTTTACAGTTCCATCAGGCAATTTTAATAATTGCAACACAGAAGCAATCGTTCCAAACTCATTTATATCTTCTGGTTTCGGATCGTCGTCTTGGGCGTTTTTTTGAGTAACGACTAAAATATGTTTATCATCTCGCATTACTTCTTCAAGCGCTCTGACTGATTTTTCACGGCCGACAAATAGCGGCACAATCATACCCGGAAAAACCACAATATCACGTAAAGGCAATACTGGGTAAGCGTCTTCACGCCCAGCTTCTAAAATATCCTTGTCTAATACAGACATAAACTATCCTTTTTTATTATCTGTCTAAAAACAGACAAAACTTTAGGCACTTGCCCTAAGTTTTAACTTAACTCTAATAATAGATAGGTTTGTTAATTGATTCTACAAGGTAAAAATAGCAAAACAACGAATTATACCGCAAATAAGACAGCCTTAAATGCTAAACATACAACAGATAAAGCCATAGCTTAGCGTGTTTGCTACTAACTAAAAACCTATCAGCCCATAAAAACTATTCTGCAAGCTTAAGCTGCAGGCTCTTTAGCTTTTTTGCTCTGTTCTTCGTCTGGCTTTTCTTCGTCTGTTTCCTGCTTTTCTTCATAAATATAAAGCGGACGTACGTCTTCACCACTTACAACTTCTGCACTAATAACTACCTCTTTTACCCCTTCAAGTCCGGGTAAGTCATACATAGTATCTAGCAAAATTGCTTCCATGATTGAACGCAAGCCACGTGCACCAGTTTTACGAAGAATTGCTTTTTCAGCAATTTCCGTAAGCGCATCTTCATGGAAAGTCAGTTCAACTTTTTCCATATTAAACAGACGCTGATATTGACGAACCAGCGCATTTTTAGGCTTGGTAAGAATTTCAATTAATGCATCTTCATCAAGTTCTTCAAGTGTTGCAATAACTGGCAAACGACCGATAAATTCAGGAATAAGTCCAAATTTTACCATATCTTCAGGCTCAACTTGAGCAAATAATTCACCAATTTTTTGATCTTCTGCATCTTTTACTTCAGCTGAAAAACCTATTGATGACCCATCACCACGTGCTGAAATTATTTTTTCTAAGCCAGCAAAAGCGCCGCCAACAATGAACAGGATATTTGTGGTGTCAACTTGCAAAAATTCTTGTTGCGGGTGCTTGCGTCCACCTTGCGGAGGAACAGAAGCAACTGTGCCCTCCATAATTTTCAAAAGAGCCTGTTGCACGCCCTCACCCGATACATCTCGAGTAATTGATGGATTATCGCTTTTACGAGAAATTTTATCAACTTCATCAATATAAACGATACCACGCTGGGCTTTTTCTACGTCATAATCAGCCGCTTGCAATAGTTTTAATATGATATTTTCGACATCTTCACCAACATAACCAGCTTCTGTAAGCGTCGTTGCATCAGCCATAGTAAAGGGCACATCAATGATGCGAGCTAATGTTTGCGCTAACAAAGTCTTACCACAACCAGTTGGCCCAATAAGCAAGATATTAGATTTTGAAAGCTCGATATCTTGTTCTTTTTTAGCGTGATGTAAACGCTTATAGTGATTGTGAACCGCAACAGAAAGCACACGTTTAGCCTTTGCTTGCCCAATCACGTAATCATCAAGAACCTTACATATTTTCGAGGGAGTTGGTACGCCATCAGAAGATTCAACGCTTGCAGCTTTATTCTCTTCTTTGATGATGTCCATGCACAATTCAACGCATTCATCGCAGATAAAAACAGTAGGCCCTGCAATTAATTTGCGAACTTCATGTTGAGATTTGCCGCAAAATGAACAATAGAGCGTGTTTTTGCCGCTCTCACCATCTGACTTATCTTTTGACATATTTTACTCCAAACAATTTTATTTTAACATACGCTAATCTACAAAAATAAATAAACTCTAAGCATCATGATACATATTTGTTATAATTGAGGCAATTATGTATCAGATAGATTAGAAACTGGGTTAATTACAGGTAATATGCCCTAGTCTTCAGGCATTACACGCTTTTCATGTATCTGGTCGATAATGCCAAAATCCTTTGCATCTTGAGGTGAGAGAAAATTATCACGCTCAAGCGCCATTTCAATGGCATCATAATCTTGGCCTGTATGTTTTACATAAATATCATTGAGCCGCTTTTTAACATTCTCGGTCTCACGAGCATGAATCATAATATCAGTTGCTTGCCCCTGATAACCGCCTGATGGCTGGTGCAACATAACTCTTGAATTTGGTAAAGAACCACGCATACCCTTTTCACCCGCAGCAAGCAGGAGCGAGCCCATAGAAGCCGCCTGCCCCATGCACAATGTTGCGACACTTGGGCGAATAAATTGCATAGTATCATAAATTGAAAGACCTGATGTCACAACACCTCCCGGAGAATTTATATACATAGAGATTTCTTTTTTAGGATTTTCTGATTCCAAAAATAAAAGCTGCGCAACAATCACCGAAGCCATATTGTCTTCAACCTGTCCCGTAACAAAAATAATACGCTCTTTAAGCAAGCGAGAATAAATATCGTAAGAGCGCTCGCCCCTATTTGTCTGCTCAACCACCATTGGCACAAGCGTATTCATATATGTATCTATTGGATCTCTCATTTTGGAAGCCTTTTTACAATTAAAACGAATCACATTTAGTTTAGCTGATTGCAACCGATAACGGGTTAACGGGCAGTAAAAGTCAGATAGTTATTTTTTTTAATAGTTAAAGACCTCATAATAAATATATAAATTAAATTTCATCAATTTCAATTTGCAGTTTCTTAATAAAGTTAGCCAAGCCATTTTGCCTTATCCGTGCCAAGCGAGAGGTCTTTAATATATTAGCCACTTCATTTGAGGTTTTCGCTAAATCTTCATTGATTAAAACATAATCATATTCTGCCCAATGCTCAATTTCTATACGGGCATTTTTTAAGCGTCGCTCTATTACTTCATCACTATCAAGTGCTCGGGTTTTTAGGCGAGAATGTAATTCTTTAATTGATGGCGGCAAAATAAAAACCGAAACCATATCCGCTCGGCAATGCTCATAAAGCTGTTGTGTTCCTTGATAATCAATATCAAAAATTACATCTTGTCCGCTAGCAATCATCTCATCAACTTGAGCCTTTGGGGTTGCATAATAATTATCATGCACCTTCGCCCATTCAAGCAACTGCCCTGCACCTTTGAGAGAATTAAATTGCTCAATAGCTTTGAAATGGTAATCCTTGCCATCAATTTCGCCATCACGCATTGGTCGAGTAGTTAGCGATACCGACATTGTTAGGTTATTATCTGACTTAAGTAAATTACGAGTAATAGAGCTCTTACCTGCCCCAGAAGGCGAAGCAATAACTAACATAATTCCACGTCGATTAATATTCACTATAATGCCCTCATCATTCAATATTTGCTACTTGTTCACGAAATTGATCAATCACTACTTTTAGGTCAAGACCAATAGATGTGAGATCAACTGCATTTGATTTTGAACAAAGAGTATTCGCTTCACGGTTAAATTCTTGTGAAAGAAAATCAAGTTTCCTGCCGATAGCACCACCATCAAGAATAAATTGACGGGCGCTACTTGCATGCGCATCAAGACGATCAAGCTCTTCTCTTATATCAGCTTTTGTTGCTAATAATGCAGCTTCTTGCATTAATCGCTCTTGTGTAAAGCTAGGATTTAACTCGACCAAATCGCTCACCTGTTGCTTTAGACGCTCCAAAATCACTTCACGCTTACGAGATGGGTGGTTATTTGCTAATTTTATTAGGTGATTAATTTCGTCTAAGCGCTCTAACAATATGAGTTTTAATTTTTCACCTTCAAGCTGGCGGCTTTCAAGCAATTCCTCTAAGCAAACCTCAAATTTTTCACGAATTTGCTCAATTAAAATGGCTCTTGCCTGTTCTGATAATTGAGCATCACGAGTTTCTAACACCCCTCTTAAAGCCAATATGCCATCAAGTCGTGGCCTATCAGCTTCTATGCGAGTAGAAAGCGCATCAATAGCATCTAAAACTGTTCCTAATGCCTGCTCATTTATTGATATTTCACTAGTCTTTGCACTAGATTTATAAGTAATTGAAATTGCCAACGAGCCACGAGTTAGGCGATTTGCGATAATTTTTTTAAGCTTTTGCTCTAATTCTTCAAATCCAGAACTTATTCTAAGGCGAATATCTAGCCCACGAGAATTAACAGATCTTATTTCTATTAAAATATCACCGCCCTCAACTTGGATAGAGTGGCGAGCATATCCAGTCATTGATGATAGTTTTTTATTGGTAATTGGCATAGATATATATTTCTATTATTATTGCGTTTTTTCGCTATTATTTGTGTTCGCTTCTTCAGCTTCTTTTTTATCTTTCGTTTCTTGCATTTCTTTTGCCTCTTTTTCAGCCCTAGCAACAGCTTTACGATATAGCGCAACATTTTTTTGATGATCGGCATAAGTTACTGCAAATAAATGCCCCAAAGATGGATGCGCACCAGCTGCTACAAAGAAAATATTCTCGGTTTTGGCAGGGTTTGCCGCAGCTTCTAAAGATGCTCTACCTGGATTTGCAATAGGGCCAATCGGGAGTGCTGGAATTACATAAGTATTATAGGGCGTTTCTTTATCAAGTTCTGATTGTCTTAACCCACGACCAAGTGGGCCTTTGCCTAATGTAATACCATAAATTACCGATGGATCAGTTTGCAAGCGCATATTCTTTTTAAGGCGATTAACAAACACGCCAGCAACCTCTGCCCTCTCATCTGGTGATCCAGTTTCTTTTTCAATAATTGAAGCAAGGATTAATAATTCTTCTTTAGTTTTGAGCGGTAAATCAGGCGAGCGATTAGCCCATACATCAGCCAGTTCTTTTTCAAGGTTTGCGCTCATACGAGCAATAATTGTGGCTCTATCTTGCCCCTTTTCAAATGAATAAGTATCAGGCAAAAGCGTGCCCTCTGGCGGAATTTCAACTATTTCCCCAACTAAATATTGTGCTTTATTTATTCTTTGCACCGCTTCAAACGAAGTAAACCCTTCAGGGATTGTAACAGAATACGAAATAGGAGTGCCCTCTGTTAGCTCTTTCAACACATCAGCCATGCTTGAAAATTTTGCGATTTTGTATTCGCCAGCTCTAATAGAGCGTTCTTTTTGTTGCGCTCTAGTGCCTAATTGAAATGCCCAACTATTTGAAATAATATTATTTGCTTGTAAATTCTTAGAAATTGTTGCCAACCCGTTTCCACGCTCAACAACAAATATAGCATCTTCTTTAAGGTCGCCCTTATTATAAAAATCATTAGCAAAATACACAAAAGCTGCAGCCATAGCTAAAATTGCTAACACTAAAAGTGTAAGAAAAGCGTTTGTTATTTCTATTAAGGCGCTACGTTGGCGTTTTGCTTTTCGTTTTTTCATGAGATGTTATAAGCCTATCTTTATAATCTGTAAAAATATTTCCTGCGTATTTGAATGTAGAATTAGGCAAAAACAAGGAGTATTTGTCGCCATAAATAAGTTTACATTATTAAAGGCAAATCAACAATTATATTTTTCTAAATACTAAACTTGCATTCGTTCCACCAAACCCAAATGAATTTGAAAGCGCAATATCAATTTGCTTTTTAACTGGCTTATGAGGCGCTAAATTTATTTCAGTTTCAATCGAGGGGTTATCAAGATTTATAGTTGGCGGCGCAATATTATCTCGCATTGCTAAAAGCGAGAAAATTGCCTCAACTGCGCCCGCTGCTCCAAGCAAATGCCCAACTGACGATTTAGTTGATGACATTACAATGTTTTTTGCACTTTCGCCAAGCAGGCGAGTAACTGCGCCAAGTTCAATTTCATCACCTAATGGAGTTGAAGTACCGTGTGCATTGATATAATCAATATCGCTTGGTGTAATATCAGCATTGTTAATTGCCGCTTTCATTGAGCGATAAGCACCATCACCATCGTCAGCTGGCGCTGTAATGTGATGTGCATCGCCAGAAAGTCCATAGCCGATCACTTCGCCATATATTTTTGCGCCACGTGCCTTTGCATGTTCATATTCTTCTAACACAACAACTCCAGCGCCCTCGCCCATCACAAAACCATCACGCGCTTTATCATAGGGACGTGAAGCGCTAGTTGGATCATCATTAAAGCTAGTTGAAAGCGCCCTAGAAGCCGCAAAGCCAGCCAGAGAAAGTCGATTAACTGGTGATTCTGCACCACCTGCAACCATAATTTCAGCGTCGCCAAAGGCAATAAGACGAGCTGCATCGCCGATTGCGTGTGTACCTGTAGCACAAGCTGTTGCAACTGAATGATTAGGGCCTTTTAAGCCAAATCTTATTGAAACATGCCCAGAAACCAAATTAATTAGCCGTCCAGGAATGAAGAATGGGCTGATTCGCCGTGCCCCACGCTCTTTAAGTATATTAGCAACCTCATAAAGCCCACCACTACCCCCAATCCCAGAGCCAATCATCACACCAGCTCGTTGTTTTTGCCTGTCAGTTTTCAGCTCAACACCACTATCATTAATTGCTTGCGTAGCCGCTGCCATGCCGAAAACAATGAATGGATCTACTCTTCTTTGTTCCTTACTCTCCATCCAATCATCAGGATTGAATAAGCCATCAGAGCCATCACCTAAAGGAATACGGCAAGCAATCTTACATGAAATATCATCGACTTCAAAATCATCTATGCGCTTTGCACCAGATTTTGATAATAGAATATTATTCCAAACAGGCTCGACACCGCAACCCAAAGGGCTAACGATGCCTAGTCCACTAACAACAACTCTTCTTAATTGCTTCACCTGATACCCCTATTTTAAGAGGAGATTAGTCAACAGCTTTGGTTAGGAATGCAACAGCATCACCAAATGTTTGAATGCCTTCAGCTGCATCATCAGGAATTTCTACGTCAAATTCTTCTTCAAACGCCATTACGAGTTCTACTTGATCCAAACTATCAGCGCCAAGGTCATCGATAAAACTAGCTTTTTCTGTAACTTTGTCTGCCTCAACATTGAGGTGCTCGACGACAATTTTCTTAACGCGATCTGCGATATCACTCATAATATGTTCCTTTATTCCAAATATATATGTTATTTAACTGTGTTCGTATGGCAATGTAATAGTATAAATGTCAATGCAAATGAATAAAAAATACTGAAAAATGAATAAAAATACTGGGATTTGCATAAAAACCCTGTTTTTCAACTCTTTTTTTGGCAAGATTTCTTAAATCATCGCCATATTTCTTAAATCATCGCCATGCCACCATTCACATTTAATGTTTGACCCGTAATATAAGCGGCTTCATCACTTGCCAAGAAAACCGCACAATCCGCTACTTCTTTAGCGCTTCCAAGCCTATTAGCTGGAATTTTTGTCAAAATTGCTTCTCGTTGCTTGTCATTTAACTGATCAGTCATTGCGGAGGCGATAAAACCGGGGGCAATAATATTTGCGGTAATATTTCTTGATGCAACTTCTTGCGCCAATGATTTTGTCATGCCAATAAGCCCAGCTTTTGATGCGGCATAATTGGCTTGCCCTGCATTTCCTGTAACGCCAACAACTGAGCTAATCCCGATAATGCGCCCAAAGCGTTGTTTCATCATGGGGCGCAACACTGCACGTGAAAGGCGAAAAGCTGCGGTTAAATTAACCGCCAAAACTTGATCCCATTCTTCATTTTTCATGCGCATAAAAATATTATCACGAGTAATACCAGCATTATTGACTAATATATCCAAGCCATTCATCGCTTTAATTGCATTGGGGATTAACTCATCAACCTCGCTTAAATCAGAAAGATTACATTGTAATATATGTGATTTTTGCTCAATTTCACTAGCAGTAGCCTCAAGCGCTTCAAGGCGAGTACCGCTAAGCGTAACTTCAGCCCCAGCTTTTGCTAGGCTTTTAGCAATTTCACGCCCAATTCCACCGCTCGCACCTGTTACCAGCGCTTTTTTACCACTCAAATCAAACATATTTATTCCTCTAACTCTTTAATTCTAATGCAAATGCTTCAATTTGCTCTGGTGTGTTGAGCGAAACTGACTTTACTTCTCTATTAATGCGTTTTGCTAGTCCGCTCAACACTTTTCCAGCGCCAAGTTCAACAAGTTGCGTAACTTCGCCCTCATTTGTTAACCATTCGACACTCTGTCTCCAGCGCACCATGCCGCTAACCTGCTCAACTAGCCTTTTCCTAATTTCAGAAGGCTCAGTTATGGGTTTAGCCAGCACGTTGCACACCAGCGGCACAATCGGGCCTTGCATATCAACTAACGCCAATGCTTCTTCCATTTTTTCAGCCGCTGGGCACATTAGCGAGCAATGAAAAGGCGCACTAACAGGCAGTAAAAGCGCTCTTTTTGCTCCCTTTGCTTTGGCAAGCTCAATCGCCCTCTCAATCGCTTCTTTATTACCAGAAATAACCACCTGACCATTAGCATTGTCATTGGCAATCTCACAAATTGCGCCCTGCCCTGCCTGTTTTGCTACTTCTATCACATCTTCAAACTCTAAACCAATAATCGCTGCCATTGCCCCTTGCCCAACTGGCACGGCTTGTTGCATTGCTTGTCCACGAGTTTTGAGTAATCTTGCAGCATCAGAAAGCGAAAAAGTACCAGCAGCACAAAGAGCCGAATATTCACCGAGCGAATGACCAGCAACAAAAGAGGCATTATTTTCAATGTTTATGCCTTTTTCTTCAAGCACTTTAATAACTGCCATTGAAACCGCCAACAATGCTGGCTGCGCATTTTCGGTTAAGCGTAACTCATCGTCATTACCCTCAAACATGATTTTTGAGAGATTTTGATTGAGTGCCTCATCAACTTGCTCAAATACCTGTTTAGCAACTTTATATGATTTTGCTAATCCTTGCCCCATACCGATAGCTTGGCTACCTTGCCCTGGAAATGTAAAAGCTGTTTTACCCATCTAAATACCTAACATTGGTTGTTTATTATTGTGGCTTAGCAGAATATAAAATCAATGCTAGTCTAGCAACAAAGAAAATATATGAAAGTTATTTTGTCACAATGAAATGGTCACCACAACAACAAGATGCGCTTAAAGCTGTATCTAACTGGCTTAAAGATAAAAATAGCGAACAAGTTTTTCGTCTATTTGGCTGGGCTGGCACTGGAAAATCAACGCTGGCACGCCATCTTGCGCAAGATGTTGGCACTGTTCGTTATGCCGCTTTTACTGGCAAGGCGGCATTAGTTATGAAAAAGCGTGGTTGCACAGGTGCTAGCACCATTCATTCGCTAATTTATACGCTAGTTTCAGACAAAGAAGGAGAGCCGCAATTTCGGCTTGATCCAGAAAGCGATGCTGTTGATGCTGATCTCATTGTTATTGATGAAGTTTCTATGGTTGATGAAATATTGGCACGTGATCTATTGTCATTTGGTACAAAGATTTTAGTGCTTGGTGATCCATTCCAACTGCCTCCAGTAAGGGGCGCTGGTTATTTTACTGATCAAGATCCAGATATTATGCTCACAGAAATTCATCGCCAAGCCTTTGATAATCCTATCATTCGCATGTCGCTTGATATTCGTGAGGGGCGAAGGCTCACTCGTGGTGAATATGGTAAATCGCTAGTAATTGCAAAGAACGACGTTGACCAGCAAGAAGTATTAAAAGCTGATCAGGTGCTAGTTGGGCGCAATAAAACTCGCCTTGATTATAATAATCGACTGCGTGAATTGCTAGAATTACCACATCAAATGCCAACCATTAATGATAGGGTAGTTTGCTTGCGTAATAACCCACGTAAAAAATTACTCAATGGACAAATTTGGATTGTCACAGACGTAAAGGTCAAAAATAAAGGCAAACTGCACCTCACCCTTGCCTCTGACGATAGTAGTAATAAATTAGTAGAAACTAGCGTTAAAACCCACCGTGATTTTTTTATGGGGGAAGAGGATAAAATGTCATGGCCTGTAAGAAAACAATATGATGAATTCACCTTTGGCTATTGCCTAACGGTGCATAAAGCGCAGGGCAGCCAGTGGGATAATGTATATTTATTTGATGAAAGCTACGTGTTTCGTGAAGAATCCCAACGTTGGCTTTATACTGGCATAACTAGAGCTGCTGAGAAGATTATTATTGTTAGTTAGGGGAAATATAGGAGTTGTATATGGATTGGACATTTATTTTTACTGTAGCTTCAGTAATTGGCTGGATTATATCTAGCTTATTTTGGTTCTGGGCAGCTACTTTAAAACTACCTATTGACTTGCCAGATGATGATATAGGAGAAGGAAATTGTAGTCTTGGGGATGGTGGTTTCATCTTTCATGGCTATGCCTTACCCACCTCAAAAGAAATTAAAAATTATATTAGAAAGGCAAAATTTAGAAGCGGAGGCGCAGCTCTATTAAGTGGCATTTCAGCATTATTATCTGCACTTGCTATATATTTCTCAAGTTTAAATTAAATGGGAAATGCCAGACTTCCCTCTGCCGTCATGTCGTTGAAAAACGGCATCCAGCAGCCCTTTGAATTTATAAAAATTGCAGTTAATAACTCTAATTTTTGCAAAACAGAAGAAGTTAGGAGTGAATTTTCTTAAATTAATATAAAGAAAACAACGCTAATGGATACCGTTTTTCAACGGCATGACGATTGAGAGTGACTTCCAGCATAATATAGTATTCCTACATTATATACGCTTAAAATTTATCGTTTTGCAAAATACAAAATTACAACCATTTAGGCGTAATCTATTTTTATTTATCAATGTTAGGCTACCGCTAAGTCTTTCACCTGCATAATTTAGTGATCCACGCCATTTGTTAGCTTGAACAGGTCTTGCGCCAGTTAAAATAACCTTGTTTAGATGTTTTAGGTTTGTAGATGAGCGAGCATCAGAGCGTAACCAAACTAGCTTAGCACAAATTGCTTTGCCGCTTTTACAAGTTGTAATTTCATAGCGAGATTCACCGCTGGTTGTTTGCCAGCTACCAATAGGAGTATTTTCACCAGCTTGAGCAGCAGGGATTGCTAATGGGAAAGCAAGGGAGGAAGCAATGGTGAAAGCGATAATTGATTTAAGTAGTTTAGTCATTTTGAACTCCAAAACATAGTGACATTAAAATTGAAGCTCATATCTCGCATAGGTAAAATGAATTAAATTCGAACCCAGCATTCATTTTAGGTTCATATCGTTTTGAGTTGGAACAAAGCACAATTAAAAAAAGCGAGTTAATTGAATATTTTGCTTGAAAAATTCAGATAATAACCTTATTGAGCATATATTCGTTCGGCTGGGGGCTGAACGGAGGGCTGGCATTTGTCAGTAAGATTTTTGATTTATCAAATATCTGGCTTCCCGTGTCCCCACTATTTGAAGATTTCTTTGACGCCTTATAAGGCTTCATAAAGGCTTTGCGCTAAACGAGTGAAATTTTAACCAGAGCATTATGCTCTCAAATTGAAAGGCGTCTTTAATGGCACTATACGAACATATTTTTATGGCGCGCCAAGATATATCCGCAGCCCAAGTCGAAGAGTTGACCAAATCATATACTGAAATTTTAGAAGCGAATGGTGGCAAAGTTACCAAGCACGAATATTGGGGAATTAAGTCCCTCGCCTATCGTGTCAACAAAAACCGCAAAGCGCATTATACATTTTTGAATGTTGATGCCCCTCATGCTGCAGTTGCAGAAGTTGAGCGTCAAATGCGAATCAATGAAGATGTTTTACGCTTCATGACTATTGCAGTTGAAAAATTAGATGATGAGCCATCAATTATGATGCAAAAACGTGAAGAGCGTTCTGATCGTCCAAATCGTGGCCCCCGCAGGTTTTAAGTTTTAAGGAATAAACAATATGGCAATTCGTAATCTTACAGCAAAACAAGCAAGACGTCCGTTTCAGCGCCGTCGCAAAACATGTCCTTTTTCTGGCGCTAAAGCTAGCAAAATTGATTATAAAGACGTGCGCCTTTTACAGCGTTATATTTCTGAGCGTGGTAAAATAGTACCAAGTCGCATTAGCGCCGTTTCTGCAAAAAAACAGCGTGAACTAGCAAAAGCAATTAAACGTGCAAGAAATTTGGCTTTGTTGCCGTTTGCAGTTAAATAATTAAATCCCTCATTTGAGGGTAATTAGCTGGAGTGTTGGAAATAATTTCGCACTCCTAACCGCAATAATAGCGGGACAGCATGGAGAAATAAAATGAAAGTTATACTACTTGAAAAAGTTGGCCGCTATGGCTCACTTGGTGATGAAGTTGTAGTCAAAAACGGCTTTGCACGCAATTTCCTACTTCCACAAGGTAAAGCATTAAGAGCGACAGAGGCTAACCGTAAGCATTTTGAAGCTGAAAAAGTAGCTATTGAAAAACGCAATGAAGAGCGCAAAGAACAAGCCGCTGGTATTGCAACTGGCTTAAATGGTCATTCTATCATAATGATTCGTCAAGCCGCAGAAACTGGTCAACTTTATGGTTCAGTTAGCTCTCGTGATATTTCAGAAGCACTTGTTAGAGATGGTTTTGAAGTGCAACGCTCGCAAGTTGATCTCGCATTAGCTATTAAAACAGTTGGCTTGCATGCAGTAGAACTTAAATTGCACGCTGAAGTTGATATTAATGTAAAAGTTAATGTTGCCCGCTCAGAAGATGAAGCAAAGCGCCAAGCAACTGGTGAAGATCTATTGATTGTTTCTTATGATGATGAGAGCGATAAAGCGCAAAATCTTGGTGACGTTTTTGAAGAGGACGACAAACAGCTTGATGAGTTAGAGCCAAACAGCGAAGACGAGGCTGAAGCTGAAACAGCTGAAGAAGTTAGCGAAGAAGCCAATGAAGAATCTGAGGCTTCAGAAGAAGGAAAACAATAGACTGATTCTCTTTTAATCTGATTAATTTAGGCTGGGCTTGTTCCAGCCTATTTTTTTGAACATATTCAATTTATCCCCACTAACTTTTTTATCAAAAAAAATATCATTGCTAAAATGTAAACTAATGTGGAAAAACCTCAAAAATTGTGATTAGGTTAAGTTAAATACTATCTTGGGAAATATAATGGCTGAAATTGCACACCTGCACCAAAATGACGAGAAAGAATATCGTGTTGCGCCAAATAATGTTGAGGCGGAACAAGCTTTGCTTGGTGCTATTTTGGTCAATAATGAGGCTTTTCATCGCGTCTCTGATTTTTTGGATAGCTCCCATTTTCATGAACCTATTCACGGTGAAATTTATGAAGTTTGTGGCAAAATAATAAGAGCAGGAAAAGTTGCCTCCCCCATCACTACAAAAACCTTTCTTCCAGATGAGCTGATTATTGACGTAACTATGGCGCAATATTTAGCTCGCCTAGCTTCAGAAGCAACAACAGTTATTAATGCCTATGATTACGCCCGCTCAATTTATGAACTTGCTTTGCGGCGAGCGCTTATTTTAATTGGTGAAGAAGTTGTAGAAAACGCTTATGAACCTGATGTGGATATGCCTTCATCTATTCAGATTGAGGAAGCAGAAAAGAGCCTTTATGCTTTAGCTGAACGAGGTCGCTACAATAGCGGTTTTCAGGGCTTTAACACAGCATTGCGTGACGCTATTAACCTTGCAAATGAGGCATATAAGCGTGATGGATCGCTTTCTGGCACGGCAACAGGGCTTAGTGATTTAGATAGATTAATGGGTGGAATGCAGCGTTCTGATTTAATTATTCTGGCTGCTCGTCCTGCAATGGGGAAAACCGCTTTAGCTACAAATATAGCATTTAACATAGCAATAAAATATAAAGCAGAGCCAACTGCCGATGGTCAATTAAAAACTATTGATGGTGGGGTTGTTGGGTTTTTCTCACTTGAAATGAGTTCTGAACAGTTGGCAACAAGAATTTTAGCAGAGCAAGCGCAAATTTCTTCATCGGATATTAGGCGAGGTAAAATTCATGAGAGCCAGTTTTCTACATTAGTTGATGTATCAAATAAAATGGATCAAATCCCTTTGTTTATTGATGATACTGGTGGCCTAAATATCTCGCAGCTTGTTGCTCGGGCACGTCGCTTAAAGCGACAAAAGGGGCTTGATTTTTTAATTGTTGATTATTTGCAGCTTCTTTCTGGTTCTTCAAAAAATTCTAATACCAACCGTGTGCAAGAATTAACAGAGATAACCACTTCTCTCAAAGCATTAGCTAAAGAACTTGACGTTCCAATTCTGGCTTTATCGCAATTATCTCGCCAAGTAGAATCACGTGATGATAAACGTCCGCAATTAGCAGATTTGAGAGAATCAGGCTCGATTGAGCAAGATGCTGATGTTGTGCTATTTGTTTATCGGGAGGAATATTATCTTAAAAATAAAGAACCAAAAGAAGGATCGCCTGAGCATTTAACTTGGCAAAGTGAGATGGAGGCGGTGCATGGTAAAGCTGATATTATTATTGGGAAACAAAGGCACGGGCCAACTGGTACTGTGCAATTAGGCTTTGAAGCGCAATTTACCCGCTTTACTAATTTGGCAAAATCAGATTATCTACCAGAACGTATGGAGTAGGTATTAATGGCAATAAACTCCTTAAAGGGGCTAACTGGCCAACTGACTATTGATTTGGGGGCCATTGTTAAAAATTATCAGGCGCTAAATGCAATTAGCGCCAATTCGCTAACGGGTGCTGTTGTAAAGGCAGATGCCTATGGTTGTGGCATGTTGCCTGTTGCTAGCGTTCTTTATCAGGCTGGGGCTAGGTTTTTCTTTGTAGCAACGCCAAGTGAAGCGATTGTTCTAAGGGCTGAATTAAAAGACGCTCATATTTTTGTGTTTAATGGCCTATATCCAAATTCAGCAAAATTATATGTAGAACAGCGCATAATGCCAATATTAAACTCAGCCCAAATGCTTGAAGAATGGCTATCATTTTGCATTGCAAATAATGAGTTATTTCCAGCGGCAATTCATTTCGATACCGGAATGGGACGGCTTGGCATTAAAATGAATGAAGTCGATTGGGTAAAAGACAAGATTTCGCAAGTTGGGTTTTTGCCGCAAATGATTATGAGCCATCTTGCTTGTGCTGATATTTTGGGACATGAAAAAAACCGTATGCAGCTAATTTTTTTCAAGGCTATTGCAAAACAATTTCCAAATATTCCTTTTTCTCTTGCCAATTCAGCTGGCATAATGAGCGGGCGGGCAAATCACTTTCAAATGGTTCGTCCAGGAATTGCGCTTTATGGTGGACGAGCAATTAACGGCAAGCCAAACCCCATGAAACCAGTGGTTAATCTCAAAGTCCCTGTGTTACAGGTTTTTGATGCAAAAGCTGGTGAGACTATTGGCTATGGCGCAACTTACACTATTGATAGAAATAGCAAAATTGCTATTTTGGCACTTGGATATGCTGATGGTTTCTTGCGCTCACTTTCTGGCACAAATTCTAGGCATGGCGGGCGCATTCTTATCAATAATAAAATATTACCTGTAATTGGTCGGGTTTCAATGGATTTAATCGCTGTTGATGTAACTCAACTACATGGATTGGGGCCAAACCCCGGTGATATGGTAGAGGTTTTAGGCAATATAATATCTATTGATGATCAGGCTGATCTGGCAGGAACTATTGGTTATGAGATTTTAACCTCCCTAAAAGGTCGATATAATAAATCATATATTTTACCCAACGAGAGAAAGAATGGCGGGGGTGTCGGGATCAGGAGCGTTAGCGACCAACGGCGACAAGAATAATGCCAAAAAATCGCTCCTCATTTATTTGTCAATCTTGCGCTGCAATTTCCACTCAATGGGCGGGGCGATGCGAAGCGTGTGGGGAATGGAATTCAATAATTGAAGAATTACAAAATACAGGAGTTGGCTCTGGGCCAAAAGCCACAAAGGCTTCGGGCAAACCAGCACAACTTTCTTCACTTCGCGGCAAGCCAGAAGATGCGGAGCGTATAATTTCTGGACTAGCAGAATTAGATAGAGTAAGCGGCGGTGGTTTTGTTAAAGGCTCAACAATGTTGGTCGGCGGCGATCCCGGAATTGGTAAATCCACACTATTATTACAAGCGGCAAGCGCTTTAGCTAACAAAGGATATTCAGTAATTTATATTTCTGGAGAAGAAGCCATTGCGCAAGTGCAATTACGTGCCAAAAGGCTTGGTCTAGCAGATAGCCCTGTTAAACTAGCCAGCGAGACCAATGTTGAAATAATTCTATCAACTCTCGAACATCAAAATGGAGCAGATTTAGTTATTATTGATTCTATTCAAACATTATGGACAGATAGAGTTGATAGCGCTCCCGGTACTGTGACACAAGTTAGAACCAGCGCTCAGGCACTTACCAGATTTGCCAAAAAAAGCGGTGCAGCAGTTGTTCTGGTTGGGCATGTAACTAAAGACGGGCAAATTGCAGGACCTCGTGTTGTTGAACATATGGTTGATGCAGTGGTTTATTTTGAAGGCGATGCATCTCATACCTATAGAATTTTACGTGCTGTAAAAAACCGTTATGGCGCAACTGATGAAATTGGTGTGTTTGAAATGACCCAAAAAGGTCTTAGCGAGGTTAGTAACCCCTCTGCCCTGTTTCTTGATCAGCGTGATGAAAGCGCCACTGGTTGTGCGGTATTTGCTGGAATGGAGGGCACACGTCCATTATTAGTTGAAATTCAAGCATTAGTTGCTCCCTCACCGCTTGGCACGCCAAGACGGGCAGTTGTTGGCTGGGATAGTTCAAGATTATCAATGATTTTAGCGGTACTTGAAACCCATTGCGGGGTAAAAATTGGCGCAAATGATATATATCTCAATGTTGCAGGCGGTTTAAAAATTAGCGAGCCTGCCGCTGATATGGCGGTAGCTGCGGCGCTTATTTCTTCACTCACAAATCGAGTATTACCAAAAGAGGCAGTGTTTTTTGGCGAAATCAGCCTCTCAGGCGGCACTAGAGCAGTCGTACATTCAGCATTAAGATTAAGAGAAGCTGCAAAACTTGGATTTACGAGCGCATACACTGGAAAATTTAGTTCTGAAAAAACAAGTTCTGCCATCAAATTGATCGAATTCGCTGATCTGTTAGCATTAGTTAGTAAAATTGGCTCTTTTAAGGACGGCTAAAAAAATAGCACTGAAATACTTGTCTAGATACTTGGCTAATTAGAATTTTAAGGTTAAGGAAAGATTGTTATGAACTATTTAGGGAATTCTTATGTTTACAGCTTTTGATGTAGCATTAGCTATAATTGTGCTGATTTCAGCCATTTTAGCGACTGCACGAGGACTTACACGAGAAGTATTATCACTTGCAACTTGGGCTGGTTCTGCTGGGATTGCTGTTTGGATGTGGCAATTTAAGCCAGAAATTGCACGAGGCTATATAAAAGAAGAAATGATAGCTGATGGTGCAACAATCATCGTAAGCTTTATTCTCTCGCTTATCGTATTGCACCTTATCACTATGAAAATAGCTGATTTTGTTGTTGATTCTAAAGCTGGACCGCTAGATCGCACATTAGGGTTTGTATTTGGTGGGCTTCGTGGCATTTTAATTGGCGTTGTTGTGGTGGTGCTTGGGCAATGGTTGCAATGGGGTGGCATGGGCGAAAGTAAATATATTAAAGATTCTCGTTCAGTTCCTCCATTAATTTCTTTAGGTGATGGGCTTATTCGTGCCCTACCAGATGACCTTGAGCAATCTGTTGCTAGTTTTCTTGGTGAGGGTGATGAACCTGATGATGATGCGCCACAAGAAACCCCTAATCAAGAAACCCCTAATATTGACGGCACTGACGAAGGTGAAGTTCCTCTAAGTTAGAGAAAGTTACTCTTATGAGAGATTATCTTGATAATGACAATCTGCGAGAAGAATGCGGAGTGTTTGGAATTTTAGGGCATTCAGATGCTTCTGCTTTAACCGCATTAGGGTTGCACGCTTTGCAACATCGTGGGCAAGAAAGCGCTGGCATTGTAAGTTTTGATGGCACTCAGTTTCATTCAGAAAAGCGCATGGGATTAGTCGGCGATCATTTTACAGATCCTATGACATTAGCAAATCTACCCGGCAAAGCAGCTATGGGGCACGTACGATACTCAACAACTGGCGATAATGTTCTTAGTAATGTGCAGCCGCTTTTTGCTGAACTTGAAGTTGGTGGCATTGCTATTGCGCATAATGGCAATATTACCAATGGGCAGACTTTACGATCGAACTTAATTGCCAATGGTGCCATTTGCCAAACTACATCTGATACAGAAGTTATATTACATCTTTTAGCAAAATCTAAAGTTGGCAACGCACCTCATCGCCTTATTGAAGCACTTAAGCAATTAGAGGGTGCTTATTCTTTGGTTGCCATGACCAGATCAAAATTAATAGCTGCACGTGATCCATTTGGCATACGCCCGCTTGTTTATGGTGAACTTGACGGCAAGCCAATTTTTGCATCAGAAACCTGCGCACTTGATATTATCGGGGCTCGTTTTATTCGTGATGTTGAAAATGGTGAAGTTATTATTTGTGAAAAACAAAAAGATGGCACTATTAAAGTTAGGTCAGAAAAACCATTTGAGAAAAAACCAGAGCGCATTTGTTTGTTTGAATATGTTTATTTTGCTCGTCCAGATTCAACAGTTGCTGGGCGTTCTGTTTATAGCGTGCGTAAAAAAATGGGTGAAAATTTAGCAAAAGAAGCTCCAATCGAGGCAGATGTAATTGTGCCTATTCCTGACGGAGGTACACCAGCGGCTATTGGGTTTTCTCAATCTAGCAATATCCCATTTGAATATGGTATTATTCGCAATCATTATGTGGGGCGCACCTTTATTGAACCCTCACAACAAATTAGAGCATTTGGCGTTAAATTAAAACATTCGGCTAACCGTTCGCAAATTGAAAATAAGCGTGTGGTTTTAATTGATGATTCTATTGTACGGGGCACTACTTCTCTAAAAATAGTGCAAATGATGCGGGATGCTGGCGCAAGGGAAGTTCATTTGCGTGTAGCTTGCCCAATGATTTTTCATTCAGATTATTATGGTATTGATACGCCAGATCCTGAAAAATTATTAGCAAACCAATATAATAGCCTTGAAGCCATGCGCCAATATATCAATGTAGATTCTCTTGAATTTCTCTCCATTGACGGGCTTTATGATGCCGTATGTGGTGAAAAACGCAATAATCATTCACCGCAATTTACTGACCATTATTTCACTGGGGATTATCCAACAAATCTAACAGATCTCGCAGGGAAAAATGGCATATCTATTCATAAAATATCTTTATTCAAAGAAGCTGGGTGATGTCAAAAAATCAAGAATTAGCAGATAAAACCGTCCTAATAACTGGCGCCTCACGTGGGATTGGCAAGGCGGCAGCGCTTGAAGCTGCAAAACGTGGCGCACATATTATCGCAACTGCCCGCACAAAAGGTGCACTTGAAGATCTTGATGATGAAATAAATGAATTAGGCGCAAGCGCCACTCTTGTGCCTTTTGATTTAGCAAATTTTGATGCGATTGATCGTTTAGGGGCGCAAATATTTGAGCGTTGGGGCAAGCTTGATGCACTCATCGGCAATGCAGGAATGCTTGGCACATTAACACCAGTCCCCCACATTTCACCAAAAGATTTTGAAAAAGTAATGGCAATAAATGTCGGAGCAAATTATCGCCTTCTTCGTTCAATGGATTTATTATTACGTAAATCTGATGCTGGTCGTGTGCTCTTTGTATCATCAAGTTCTGCCAAAAGTTGCAAGCCATATTGGGGGCTTTACGCAAGCTCAAAAGCAGCGCTTAACGCTTTAACAAAATCTTATGTAAATGAAATGTCTAGCACTAATGTAAAGGCTAATATATTTTATCCAGGGGCTGTAAGAACCGCCATGCGAGCAAAAGCTATGCCCGGTGAGAACCCAAAAACACTGCCCCACCCAAGCGAAATAGCCCCTACCCTTATTGATATGATTTCACCAACATATATGGAAAATGGCAAGGTTTTTGACGTTCGAGAGAATTCGCTTATTGAGTTGTAGGACAACTATAAATCCATCTAGCTTGGAAATATATATAAAAATTTGTCTTTGCGAGCGAACTTTTGTGAGTGCGCCAATCCAGAAATTTAGAGCCTATCTTAGACATTCTGGATTGCCAAAGCTTCATCTTTTGCAATCACAATTCCCCGAGAGGTAAAGTCACAAGCCAACAAAAAAGGCCTCCCCAAAAGGAAGGCCTTAAATCATAACAATAATTATTAGACTTATGCGCCTTGCGGCACGTCATCGTCTTCTTCGTCTTTTTTAATCATTTCAGCAAGTTCTTCACGAGTAACTTTCTTTTCTGTTTTTTCAGCTAATTCAGAAACGAATGTTACAACTTTATTTTCATAAATTGGCGCTCTTAAGCCTGCAACTGCATCTGGGTTTTTACGATAATAATCATAAACTTCTTGCTCTTGACCCGGAAAGCGGCGAACTTCGGCCATTAGGGCTTGTTGTAATTCTTCTTCGGCTATTTCAATTTTATTGATATTACCAATTTCAGCAACAACCAAACCTAGGCGAACACGGCGCTCAGCAATTCGCTCATATTGCGCTTTTGCTTTTGCTTCTGTTGTGCCCTCATCTTCAAAGGATTTTTTGCTTTCTTTAAGCTCGTGATTAATACGATCCCAAATAGACTTAAATTCTGCTTCAACTAATTGCTCAGGGACATCAAACTTATGCGCCTCATCAAGAGCATCTAACACTTGGCGTTTAATACGCTGTGCGCCCATGCTTTCAAGTGCACTGGTCATTTGTGTACGAACAGCATCTTTAAGCGCATCAAGATTATCCATGCCTAATGTTTTAGCAAATTCATCGTCAGCCTTGCCCTCTTTTGGCGCATCAACATGCAAAATCTCAACATCAAATGTTGCTTTTTTACCAGCCAAATCTTCGCTAGAATAATCTTTAGGGAAAGTTACATCAATAACGCCCTTATCGCCCTTTTTCATGCCAATTAGTTTTTCTTCAAAACCAGGAATAAAATCACCAGAGCCGATAACTAGATGAGAATGATCAGCTTTGCCGCCATCAAATGGCACGCCATCAATCTTGCCTTCAAAATTAAGGCCAACCTTATCACCATCTGCAACAATTCCCTTATCGCCCTTATCTTCGTATTGGCGCTGGTTAAGGAATAATCGATCTAATTCAGTTTCAACTTCTTTATCCTCAATATCAACAACAGGCTTATCTAGCTTTACTGATTTGAAATCCATCAATTTAATTTCTGGCAAAATTTCATAAGAAACTTCAAAAGCAAGGTCAGCTTCGCCCGCAAGCACTTTATTTATTATGGCTTGATCTTCGTCCATATCAATTTTTGGCTGCATTGCTGGCTTTTCGCTACGTTTTTCAAGTGCTTCTTGCACGCCTGCATTAATTGCATTTTGCATTACTTCAGACATTGCTGAAACGCCATAGACTTTTTTAAGGTAAGAAACTGGCACTTTACCGGGTCGAAACCCTTTAATATTTGCCTGAGCTTTCATTTCTTGTAATTTAGCATCAAGTTGAGATGATAAATCCTCTCTTTTAATAGTGATAGAGAGTTTGCGTTTCAGGCCTTCGTTAAGCGTTTCATTCGTTTGCATCGGGAGTTCCAATTTTTCAGATAATCATAAATTTCTGCCTGCCTTACCTTAAGGAGCGATATGGTGCGGGTGGAGGGACTTGAACCCCCACACCTTGCGGCACAAGAACCTAAATCTTGCGTGTCTACCAATTTCACCACACCCGCATATTCACTCCTTAGTGGCAGTGCTGGCGCAGGGTCTAACCTAACTTTATGCAACAGTCAAAGCCTTATTATAGAAAATATATAAATCTAACTAAAAAAAACTCAATTATGAGTCAAAACCTAGAAAATTTGTTTCAAAAACAAACCACGAAAAGTCTAAAAATAACAAAAATAGCGAAATCAGGAAAATCCTAAACGAGCGTAGTTTTTTTGGCTTGCAAGATTTGTGGGTACAAGCACTTGCTGTTTTTGCGCAATCTACCTGATAGGCGTAAAGGTTAAAAGCACCGCTTAACGCTACCATTATTGTAGCAAACACCAATAAATGCACATGATATTCGTTCACAAAACTATATATTGGGTTGCTCGCCAAAGCAGCGCCAAGCCCAATAGTTGTACCTAAAGCAATAAGCGATGCCCCAATGGGAATAACACAACATAAAAGATGCGGAATAAATGAGAGCATTGTTACAGTAAATGTAGTTTTTTGTACATTAAGTGTATTTTTTTGTATATTTGCTGTTTTCATTGGACTAGCTTGCCTGTTAAAATTTAACACTTGCTACTGTTAAGCTTTAACACTAGATTAAGTCAAGCATTTTATAGAAGACTCTTCAAAACATGACAAATTGCGATCATACTTTGTGTAAAACTAGCGCCCTCAAAGAGGCAGAGCGAGTATGCGAGCAACTTGGAGCTCGCTTTACCGATCAACGTCGTAATGTGTTTGAGATTCTATGGCAAAGCCATAAAGCGATGACTGCCGCCGATATTATGAATGAAATGACCAATAAACAGCCACCAATTACCTATCGTGCCTTGGAGTTTTTGAAAAAATCTGGGCTTATCCATCATGTAACTAGCCTAAATGCATATGTCGGTTGCATTTATGCAAAAGACCCCAATCATATTGGACAATTACTGATTTGCACAAATTGTCGTGATATTAACGAAATTGAACCAAAAAATGCTGTAAGCGAATTGATTAAAGCGGCAAAAAATCAAGACTTCACCCCCTCACTTACCCATATTGAAATGCTTGGCATCTGCAAAACATGCAATAATGCGACTAGTTAGTTGCTTAAAAACTGGGCGACCTGCCTTTTTTTTAGGCAGTAATAGCTTGTTTTATCATAATTAGATTCATTTTTTTAGTTAACCTATTGTTTTTACTATTTAATATAGTTATTATAAAACTGGCACAATAAATGCAAGTTCACGGGCGTAACTTAATGAAACTTTAATGAGGCATTATGAAAAAAATAGAAGCAATAGTAAAACCATTTAAGCTTGATGAAGTAAAAGAAGCCTTGCAAGAGGTTGGTTTGCAAGGAATTACCGTAACGGAAGCCAAAGGTTTTGGTCGTCAAAAAGGCCATACGGAGCTTTATCGTGGTGCAGAATATGTTGTTGATTTTTTACCCAAAGTAAAAATTGAAATTGTTTGCACCGATGAGATGGCAGAAAAAGCTATTGAAGCAATTCGCAACGCAGCCCAAACAGGGCGTATTGGCGATGGCAAAATTTTTGTCTATCCGATTGAGCAAGCAATCAGAATTCGCACTGGCGAAAGCGGCGATGACGCTATTTAATCCCACACTAAATAAACCCCAAAATAAATAAACATAAGAAACTAAGGATAAACTAAATGTCTACAGTAAAAGAAATTCTCAAACAAATTAAAGAAGAAGACGTGAAATTTGTTGATTTACGCTTCACCGATCCACGTGGCAAATTACAGCACGTAACAATGGACGTAAATATTATTGACGAAGACACTTTTGAAGAAGGCGCAATGTTTGACGGCTCTTCAATCGCTGGTTGGAAAGCAATTAACGAGAGCGATATGGTATTAATGCCTGACGTAACATCTGCCTATATTGATCCATTCTTTGGTCAAACAACAATGTCAATAAATTGCGACATTCTTGAGCCAGCAACTTATCAGCCATATAATCGTGATCCACGCACTACTGCAAAAAAGGCCGAAGCCTATCTTAAATCTTCTGGCATTGGCGATAGTGTAGTTTTTGGACCAGAGCCTGAGTTTTTCTTATTTGACGATGTTAAATATTCAACCCAGCCATATAATACTGGCTTTAAGGTAGATTCTTATGAATTAGGTATAAATTCTGATAGTGATTATGAAGCTGGCAATACTGGTCATCATATCCCGCAAAAATGTGGGTATTTCCCTGTTCCTCCTGTTGATAGTGCGCAAGATATTCGCGGAGAAATGCTTACACTTATGGCAGAAATGGGCGTAACAACCGAAAAGCACCACCACGAAGTTGGCTCTGCTCAACATGAATTGGGCATTAAATTTGCACCACTAGTTACAAGTGCTGATCAGGTGCAGATCTATAAATATGTAGTGCAGCAAGTTGCAAATGCTTACGGCAAAACTGCAACCTTTATGCCAAAGCCTGTTTTTGGCGATAATGGCACTGGAATGCATTGCAACCAATCTATTTGGAAAGACGGCAAACCGCTTTTTGCTGGTGATGAATATGCTGGTCTATCAAAAGAAGCGCTTTATTATATTGGCGGTGTGATTAAGCACGCAAAAGCCATTAACGCTTTTACAAACCCATCAACCAACTCTTATAAACGCCTAGTTCCGGGATATGAAGCGCCTGTGCTACTTGCCTATTCAGCACAAAACCGCTCAGCATCTGTCCGCATTCCATTTGCACAATCACCAAACGGCAAGCGTGTTGAAGTGCGTTTCCCTGATCCATTGGCAAACCCATATTTGGCATTTTCTTGCCTACTTATGGCAGGACTTGACGGCATTAAAAACAAAATCCACCCCGGTGAGCCAATGGACAAAGATCTTTATGAACTTCCACCAGAAGAACTTAAAGGCATTCCAACGGTTGCTGGCTCGTTGCGTGAAGCACTTGATGCCTTGGATAAAGACAGAGATTTCCTAAAAGCTGGCGGCGTGTTTGATGATGATCAAATTGATGCTTATATCGAGCTAAAAATGGAAGAGGTAATCCGCTTTGAACATACCCCTCACCCTATTGAGTTTGAGATGTATTATTCTGGTTAATAATAATTGTGAATATCAAAATAAAATTAGAGGCTCTTTTTGAGCCTCTTTTTTTTTGTGCTATTTACCATCTTGGTTATTTACACTTATATTTTTCTTTGTAGCACTTTGCAATTCAGCAGTGCCACTTGTTAGCACCCAAAGCCCTGTTAGTTTTTTTGTAAGAATGAGTAGCACAATTGCACGCAGTGCAAATGTAATTGTAGTTGCAATTGCAGCGCCTAAAATACCAAATTTTGGAATGAGTATTATTGAAAGAATGATGTTAAATGCCAAGCCACCGATTGAAATGAATATATTTGCAACCTGATGCCCCATAACTATTAGCAAATCTACCGCCTGCCCCACCGATGCACGGATAAGAAAACCCAACCCTAACACTAACATAACAGAATAACCCTCAACAAATTCAGAGCCAAACATTCTTAATAATGGATATCCTGCAATAAGCGTAATTGTGACAGCTGGAACAGTCATCCAAAATGTCCAACTTGTGGCATTGGTTATTCGTTTTTGTAATTCTGGCCTATCACGCATTGCATTTGCTAAAGAGAACCCTCGCACAGATACCATGGTAAAAGCATATTGAATAAAAGCCGCTAAAGACATCGTACGTTGAGCGGCAAAATATATTGCTACATCTGGCGCTTGAAGCATGAATGCCAAAATTATAATGTCGGAATATATATAAAGCTCATCAATTCCAGTAGCTAGCATTAAAGGAAGGGAAGAAGTAACCCAGAATTTTTTAGATTTTGCGCCAGAGATATTTCCAAATTGCTTTTTTAACCTTGACCAAATGATGATAGACTGGATCATTACAATACCAGCAGTTACAACAACCGCAATACCAAGCACCATTGCCGCATCAGGAGTATAACCCAAAACAAAAGCTAGAAATATTCCAGCAGCAATTAATAGTGGGCGTATCACATAGCTTGGTATGATAGTTAAAAGATACCAGCCAAAAGAGCGTGAAATCCCCTCAAAATATAATTCTAACGCCATTATAGGCAGGCCTAGCGATAACACCATTAAAGGGAGGAGATAATTTGAGGGAATTGCATCTGCAAAAATCCACAGACCAAAGAAACCTCCTAAGCCAATAATACTAGCTCCAAGAGTTGAAAACCAAAAACCAGTTTTCATAAATCCGATAGCCCATTGATATTGCTTGCGCTCACAATAACGAGGAATAAACCTTAGGCTAGATTCTGAGAAGCCAAATACTGCAACCTGATTGATGATAATTAGCCAAGTCCAAAGAGTAACGTAAATACCATATTCCTCAAGCATCAACGTGCGAGCTAAGAATATCTGAACGCCGTAAGCTAAAACAGCGGCAAAAACCCTAACGGATAATGTAAGTGCTGCATCTGCGAGGTTTTTTTGTGTCTTAAAAACCTCACTAATTTGCATAAATATTTTATTGATTATTCGCAACTTTTATTCCCCATCTCCATCCTATGCTATTAGCTTTATGCTAAATTCTTAGGTTTTTTTGATTTTATCTATCTCTATTGCAGTGGGGACGATGATTATTTGTTGATATTGTTAATTTTGTTAACACCAGTAATATTGAGTAATTTTGCACGGCTTTTTGCGTTCAGCTTAGCAAAAATCAATCGTATTGCTGGAGAGATATACGCCTTCCAGAGTGTACAGTAAAAGAAACCACGCATAGTGATTGGCACACTTCTGCTTTGAAATGCTTCTTTTTGATTACTCCACTTACTTTTATATTCAGCTGGGTCGCACAATAAATCAAATTTTTGCATTCCAACCTTCTTAGCCCACATTTGCGATTCTTCCATTTGAATTTTCCCTGGAGATAAATGGCGGTATTCCCATTCAAATGCGC
Source organism: Hyphomicrobiales bacterium (assembly GCA_027065555.1). Classification (GTDB taxonomy): domain Bacteria; phylum Pseudomonadota; class Alphaproteobacteria; order Rhizobiales; family Devosiaceae; genus S141-66. The sequence goes on from JAMONS010000129.1 coordinate 44,657, forward strand.
CTAGATAACAATAATAATGCCCATTAAGACACATTCCAATTTCAATGCCAACTGGAGTACTATCTACACTTAAAACCCCCAAAACAGCTCCATTAGGTAAATGGTGTGAATCTAAATTGCCATCAGCCCTATTATTGCCTGCTAATTGCAATAGGAACTCTTTTGTGCTTTCTTTTGAGAGTAACGTTGCACGCCTTCCCTCTTCATGCAGCCAGACCTGTTTCCAGCGCAATGCTAACTCTACGAGTTCTTTATAACGATCACTGCCGCCATAATGAATTTCAAAGCTCAACTCACCCAATTTAGATATTCTATTGCGACGTTGCCTTCGTTGTTTGCGCTGGTTACGGCTTAAAGAGCTTTGATATTCTTCCCATGTAGCAAATCCATCTAGATTGAGAATGGAGGCATATATTTGTGATTTTTCAACAATGCCATTTTTAGCAATAATTTCTTTTAACAAAGAATTTAACGGATATTGATCAAGAATAATGACATCTGCCTTGCTAGTGCTACGTATATATTTCCAAATTTTCTTTCCAACATCCACACTAAACAATTCTTTATTATAAATTATATTGCTATATTGAGCATGTGGACTACTTAGAAAAGTCAATTTATTAATGTTGGCACGTGACTTTACAAGCATCATTGGCCAAACCATTATCAACTCATCGTTTGAACGTAAAATATAGATTTTCATTTGATGCTGTGGATTGCCTTCGTCTTTACTTGCAAAACTAACGCACCACTTATAACACCAATCATAGCTTTGAAAATAAATGGAGTGATCTTCGCTCTTTTTCTCTAAGCATTTCCATTCACTGGCAACTTGTTGCATTTGCTCTATGCTAGTTAGGCACTCAAGAACATAAGAATTGCCATTGCTGGAAAAGCGCAATGTTTCACGCTCCTTATCTATATTTTCAGCAAGGTGAATAGGCGTAGCGAAATTTTTATCTAATATTCTTGACACGTCCTAGTCCATTTCTCTTTCAAATTAGTAGCCAGATATTCAAAACAAGCTTAACTCACATCAAAATATTTTTACTAAGCAGCTCTTAGAAATCTAAGACACCTACTAATAATCTATTTGCGATAGTAAATAATACAGGTGGTCAAAGAGTTAATTCCAACGCCTATTGCTTGACAGGGTTAAATTTTAGTTACCAAAACAACAGAGTTAAGGCATTGTTTTGCCTGAACAAAATAGCATTAGCCATTACTCCAACAACAACAAAGTTACGCTAAATAAAATAATAATGACAAAGCGAAAAGAACTACAGGGCGAAAAACACACAAATGGCTTAGCTGGTACGCAAAACTAGAAAATCCAGCGCGAAGCCATCCGTGTGTTCCAAAATCCTGCTCAGCTATAAAGCTACTCTTATTAGAGTGAACAGACTGCATAATGGGTACTCCATACAAAACCCTTATGTGCTATTGATAACAGGGCTGACTTAAAAAAGTGCTTAGAAGAAGCAAAGCAAAAGTAAAGATAGGCATTTTTTGCCTCTTTAATTGTCCGATTTTGAACCACTTAGTGTTTTTAAGTAAAAAATCTATATAAATTTATTAAACGAGTTAAAGAATTTTCTAAATTTAGAAATTGCTACTTCTAGCAAAAATCTTAAATGTGCTAATAGATGTAAAACCCTGATTCGATGTTAATTAAAGAGAACAAATGTCAAACGAGAACGACCTATTTGCACAAACTTCACCCTCCCCTATTAAAAGCAAAGTAGCGGACAAAGCAGATAATAAAAAATCAAAACCAAAAGCTAGTTCTGAATATAGCGCTGCCGACATTGAGGTGCTTGAAGGACTTGAGCCAGTTCGCCGTCGCCCTGGTATGTATATTGGTGGCACTGATATAAATGCCATGCATCATTTATTTGCCGAAGTTATAGATAATTCAATGGACGAAGCCATTGCAGGTCATGCAACTCGTATTCTTGTGCATTTAGGGGAGGACGGATATTTAAGCGTTACAGATAATGGGCGTGGCATTCCGATTGGCAAACACCCCAAATTCCCAGACAAAACCGCATTAGAGATAATTATGACCACTCTTCATGCTGGTGGTAAATTTGATTCTGATGCTTATGAAACTTCTGGCGGTCTGCATGGTGTTGGTATTTCGGTAGTCAATGCGCTATCTGATGATTTAATTGTTGAAGTCACAATCAATCAGATACTATATCGCCAAACCTATTCTCGTGGGCACGCAACGAGTGAATTAAAAGAAATTGGCAAAGAACATAATAAGCGTGGCACATTAATTCGCTTTCACCCCGACCCTGAAATTTTTGGTAGCAAGCTAAAATTTTCAGCTGAGAAAATATATAAGATGGCACGTGCCAAAGCCTATTTATTTGGCGGCATAGAAATTCGCTGGTCATGTGATGAAAGCCTAGCAAATGATAAAGTGCCTGCAAAAGAAGTCTTTGTATATAGTGGTGGCTTAAAAGACTTTATGAGTTCTAAAATTGAAGGTTCAGCAAGAATTACTGATGAAATGTTTTCTGGCATTGCAGGTAAACCGGGTCAGCACGGAGCAGTTGAATGGGCTGTTGCTTGGCATCTTGGCGATAGTTTTATCTCATCTTATTGTAACACAGTACCAACCCAAGATGGTGGCACCCATGAAGCAGGTTTGCGCCTAGCGCTTTTGCGTGGCCTAAAAGCCTACGCAGAACTCACCAATAATAAACGTGCATCAGCTCTCACTTCAGAAGATGTGTTAGGAAATTGCGCCGCCATGCTTAGTCTATTTATCCGTGAGCCTGAATTTGTTGGGCAAACAAAAGACAAATTATCGAGCCTTGAAGCAACAAAAATTGTAGATGGCGCAATAAGAGATAGCTTTGATCATTGGCTAGCCGCCTCCCCCAACCAAGCAAATAAATTACTTGATTGGACAATAGATAGAGCAGAAGAGCGCTTAAGACGGCGCAAACAAAAAGAAATTGACCGCCAAAGTGCAACAAAAAGATTGCGCTTACCGGGAAAACTTGCCGATTGCTCACAATCTGGGGCAAAGGGTGCTGAATTATTCATTGTTGAAGGTGATAGTGCTGGCGGTAGCGCCAAACAGGCTCGCAATCGCAAAAACCAAGCCGTATTACCGCTTAGAGGCAAGGTTCTTAATGTTGCAGGTGTTTCAAGAGAAAAAATAAACGCTAACCAACAAATTGGCGATCTTATTCAGGCGCTTGGTTCAGGAATTAGAGATAGATATAATGATGATGATTTACGCTATGAAAAAATTATCATCATGACAGATGCTGATGTTGATGGCGCACATATCGCAGCTTTGCTTATGACGTTTTTCTTTAAGGAAATGCCGCAACTAATTGAAAATGGTCATTTATATCTAGGCTTACCACCATTATTTCGCATTACACAAGGCGCAAAAACACTCTATGCAATGGATGATGATGATAAAGATAGGCTTGTTGAAAATGAATTTAGCGGGCGTGGAAAAATTGAAGTAACTCGCTTTAAGGGTTTAGGAGAAATGCCATTTAAGCATCTAAAAGAAACTACCATGAACCCAAAAACTAGAAATATGTTGCAAATTAAAATTGTTGATGACCAACTCACAACCGCCATTAGTGTTGATAGGCTAATGGGCAACAAGCCCGAAGCCCGCTTTGAATTCATTCAAGAAAACGCTCAATTTGCTACTGATTTAGATGTCTAGCAACAATTTTATTTATGTTTACAGTCAAGCGTTAACAAAAGATTCATATTCTAATTGACTTAAAACCCGCACTCGCTATGTTTCGCTCAAATATTCAACTAATTCGACCCTCTTAGTTCGATCTTTCATGACAATAAAGTCATAATGGTATGTTTTAGGTCTATCAGTGAGCAGCAATATTGAGCGATAATTTTTCTAAACTTGGCCTTAGCGATAAAGTTACACAAGCTGTAACAAATGCTGGCTACACAATTCCGACAGATATTCAGGCGCAAGCCATTCCCTTGGTGCTTGGCAAACAAGATGTAATTGGCATTGCGCAAACTGGCACAGGTAAAACGGCTTCTTTTGTTTTACCCATGCTCACATTGTTAGAAAAGGGACGAGCAAGAGCCAGAATGCCACGCACCCTTATACTTGAACCAACACGAGAATTAGCAGCGCAGGTTCATGAGAATTTTGAAAAATATGGCATTAATCATAAGCTAAATGTTGCGCTACTTATTGGCGGTGTGTCTTTTGTAGATCAAAATAAAATCTTAGATAGAGGTGCTGATGTTCTTATCGCTACTCCGGGAAGATTGCTTGATCATTTTGAGCGTGGCAGATTGCTATTAACTGGCGTTGAGATTTTGGTAATTGATGAGGCCGATAGAATGCTTGATATGGGTTTTATACCTGATATTGAGCGCATTTGCACTCTTTTACCCCCCCGTAGGCAGACCCTATTTTTCTCTGCTACCATGCCCGATGAAATTAGAAAACTAACCACTCGCTTCCTTAAAAACCCTATTGAAGTTGAAACAGCAAAGCAAAATTTAACGGCCAGCACAATAGAGCAAAAACTCCTTAAAACTGGTGCAAAACCTGCTCAAAAAAGAGAAGCATTAAGAGAGCAACTAAATATTGCAGCAAATTTGACTAATGCTATTATTTTTTGCAACCGTAAACGTGATGTCGCAACTTTAACTCGTTCTCTAATTCGCCATAAATTTAACGCTGGAGCGTTGCATGGTGATATGGATCAAAAATCACGGATGCAAACGCTTAGTGACTTTAAGAATGATAAAATTAAATTACTAATTGCTTCAGATGTGGCTGCTCGTGGGCTTGATATCCCAAATGTAAGTCATGTGTTTAATTTTGATATCCCAACGCATCCAGAAGATTATGTACATCGCATTGGAAGAACTGGGCGTGCTGGTAGGTCTGGCCATTCAATAACACTTATTGCACCAGCGGATATTAAGCATTTAGAAGCGATTGAAAAATTAATTGACAAAAAAATTGAGTGGATAAAAGGCAATGAGAAAAAAGAAGTTACTGCCCAAAGTAATGTTAAACCACCCAAAGAAGTAGGTTTCAAAGGCAATAAGCCTGAGGATAGACAAAAAAACAAATCAACTACCAAAGCATCAAATATAGAAAAAACTATTGAACAAAGCACCCAAAAAAATCATGATGTAAATCATAATACAAATCACAATGCATTTGGAAATTTTGGCCCCACCCCAGCCTTTTTGCTTCGCTCCAGTAAATAACAACATAATCTACCAAAATAATTATCCCCATCTTAAAAACTTTAAGCATTTCTTAGTATCGTTTAACTAGTATTCACACTAGTAACAAACGGTTCATGGACGGAATCTCCTTATGGCTAATAATGAAATAGAGTTAGTAGATAAATATTGCCAAAAAGCACTTGGGCTTCTCAGGCGCACACTTTTACCAGCCCTTCCAAAATTTTACGATTTGTTTTATACTTATGCTAGTGGAACTAATATAGAACTGAACAATAAGCTAAATGATAAGCTTTCTACTGGGGACAATCTAACTATTCAGTTTGCAGAAGGTCTTTATAGTGAATTTTTAAGCTCCAACGGAGTCGAAGACAGGTTAAGTTCAGTCACTGATGAAATTTTAGATAGTATTTCAAATATACATACTACAATTGATAAAGCTCGAACAAACAATAACAATTATACTGAAATGCTAGATGATACAGTTGCTGATCTTAAAGAAGATAATGACCAAGAAACCGTGAGCAAGCTAACAATTAAACTTCTTGAAATGACCAAACAAGTACAAGAAGCTAACCTAACATTAGAAAATGAGCTTGCCTCAGCAAAGAGTGATATTTCATCACTCAAAGATGAGGTTGATGAAGTTAGACAAGATTCCTTACTTGATCCATTGACTAAAATTGACAATCGAAAATCCTTTGATCGTTTTTTAGAAGTTGCGATAGATTCTGCTGAGGAAAGCGGAAAATCTCTTTCATTAGTCATGATAGATATCGATCACTTCAAAAAATTCAATGATACTTGGGGTCATCAAACTGGTGATCAGGTTTTACGTTTGGTTGGTTCAACCTTAAGATCTGGCACTCGTGAAGAAGATTTAGCAGCAAGATATGGCGGCGAAGAATTTGCTTTGATTTTAGTAGATACAGATCTTGAGCAAGCTTGCATAGTTGCAGAAAAAATCAGGAAATCTATCAAGAATAGAAAACTGCATAAACGCTCAACAAATGAAAATTTGGGGTGTATTACAGTATCATCAGGTGTTGCAACTTTTAGATCAGGTGATAGTGCCGAAACTTTAGTTGAGCGGTCTGATGTATGTCTTTATGCAGCAAAACATGCTGGCAGAAACAGAGTTATTAACGAAGATCATAGTTCGATTAAAAAACAAGCAAAAGTTGCTTAATTTAATTTGAGTTTTTACCCTTAACTAGTTCTTCTAATTCAGCTTTTTTTAATATGACGCTTTGCCCACAACCACATTCCTCAGTTTGATTTGGGTTTTTGAATGTAAAACCAGATGACATTTTTGTAGTTTCAAAATCCATTTCAGTACCCAGTAAATATAGCGTAGCTTTAGGGTCAATAAATATTTCAACCCCATTTGAGATAATATAATCATCGCCTTTTATTGGTGTTTTCACCTTATCAATCACATAAGAAACACCAACACAGCCAGCATCTTTTATTGAAACACGTACACCCATAACATCATCGCTAGCACCAATGATTTCTTTAATGCGATTAGCTGCATTTTGAGTAACTGTGATTATTTCAAGTGCCATTTTTTTACCATAGGTTTAGCGCCACTTGCGCTTCTTCACTCATGCGATCAACCGACCATGGCGGATCAAATACCATATTCACACTCGCATCCATCACCCCTTCAACAGAGACAACAGCATTTTCTACCCAGATAGGCATTTCACCAGCCACAGGACAACCCGGAGCGGTGAGCGTCATATCAATGATTAGATTTTTGTCATTATCTAACTCGATTTTATAGATAAGTCCTAATTCATAAATATCAACTGGAATTTCAGGGTCGTAAATAGTTTTAATCGCCGCTATGACGTCCTTGGTTATTCTCTCAATTTCCTCAGGCGTAATGTCTGAAGCAATTGGCTTAACTACCTCAGCCTCATTTGGTCCTAACTCATCTGTCATTGCGTCAGCATCTTTATGCCTATCCATTATATCACCTCATTCATGCAAAAAAACTTTTTGCTTTTTGTAAACCTTCAACCAAAGCATCAACATCATCTTTGCCATTATATAGGGCGAAAGAAGCACGAAGAGTAGAGCTAACCCCAAATCTCTTTAACAGAGGCATAGCACAATGTGTACCAGCACGCACCGCAATACCATATCTATCAAGAATAGTTGAAACATCATGCGCATGAGCGCCCTCAATTTCAAAGGAGAATATAGCCCCCTTGCCCTTTGCATCACCTATCATTTTTAATGAATTGATTTCTCTTAGCCGCTCATTTGCATAAGCGCCAATTTCAGCCTCGTGCTTAGAAATATTATCAAGCCCAATATCTTGCATATAATCAATAGCAGCGCCCAAGCCTATTGCTTGCACTATGGGCGGTGTGCCTGCCTCAAAGCGCATAGGAGGAGCTGCATAAGTGATTTCATCTAAGCTAACCTCATCAATCATTTCACCACCGCCCATAAAGGGGCGCATTTGTTCAAGCAATTCGTAACGCCCATAAAGCACGCCAATCCCCGTAGGGCCATAAAGCTTGTGCCCGGTCATAATATAGAAATCAGCGCCCAAATCTTTAACATCAATCTTTTGATGAACAGCGGCTTGTGATCCATCAACCACAACTTTTATATTTTTGGCATGAGCTATTTCTACGATTTGTTTAATCGGAGTGATTGTTCCAAGCACGTTAGACATATGCGTAATAGCGACTATTTTTGTCTTATCGCTAAGCGCCGCTTCAAACTTATCAAGGCAAAAACTGCCATCATCATTGACATCAACCCATTTTATTGTTGCCCCTTGCCTCTCACGTAAAAAATGCCAAGGCACAATATTTGAATGATGCTCCATTATCGAGAGCAATATCTCATCGCCCTCACCTATCATTGAAGCTGCAAAACTTGCGGCAACTAAATTAAGCGCTGCTGTAGCGCTTGAGGTGAATATAATCTCATTAGGTGAAGCATTGATAAAGTTTTGAACTTTGTCCCTAGCCGCTTCATACGCCTCTGTCGCTCTATTTGATAATGTATGCAACCCACGATGCACATTAGCATAGCCAGAACTATAGGTGTTGCTAATAGAATCAATTACCGCCTGTGGCTTTTGCGCTGAAGCACCGCTATCAAGATAGACAAGACGATTATTGTGTATCCTCTCAGATAGGATAGGGAAATCTGCACGTAATTTTTTAAGATTAAAACTCATTTAAACCTCTAACCATTCATCAGCAACAGATATAAGCGCTTCTTTAAGTGCTTCAATTTTAATTTCATCAAATAATTCAGCTAAAAAAGCACGAATTAACATAGATTTTGCTTGCTCTTTTTCTATGCCCCTAGACATTAAATAAAACAAGCTATCCATGTCGATTTGCCCACAAGTTGCGCCATGCCCACAAATAACATCATCGGCATAAATTTCTAATTCTGGCTTTACCAATATTTGCGCATCATCAGATAACATTAAGCCTTGATGTTTCATTGCGGCATCGGTTTTTTGTGCATCACGAGCCACCAAAATTTTACCCTGAAAAATTGCCTTTGCCTTATCTAAAACAACAGATTTATAATTTTCGCTTGATGTTGTGTTAGCAACATTATGCTCAATATTTATTGAAATATCTGAATGTTGCTCCTTTGCACCCAAAATAAGCCCTGCAAAATCAGCATGGGCATTTTCACCAATGAATTTAGCAAATAATTGCGTGCGGGCAAGCGCCGAGCCTTTATGAATTATAAGCGAATGTAATAATGCGCTTTCGTTAATTTCATATTGCACGCTTTGCAAGTGGCGTACTCTACCACCCGAAAGATCAACCATAATATGAGTGACTTTGGCATCTCTGCCCAAAATTACTTTACTAGCACTATTGCTTAAATGCGCTTCGTTTGATCCTGAAAAACTTTCAATAATCGTAGCGTTTGAACCATCTAAAATATATAACTCAACACCGTCATTAATATGGCTGGCTTCGCCTTCATAGCGCCTATCAATATGAATAATAGTTTCAACTGTGCCTTGCAGATCAATATTAAGCGTTTCTTTTGTCAGAGCGGAATTTAATTGAGCAACAATATCATTTTCTGGTTCAACAACACCACCCCTTGAAGTGCTAACAATCACCCCAGTAGGAGGCTCATCGCTTATTTGCACCTCACCATTAACAATCAAAATGCGATAAGCGCCCTCAATGTTTAAAAGCGGTACGCTTGTGCTTATTGCGCCAGTAGTAAGATCTGGGACATCACCAAGCAGCATTTTAAGATCACTATAATGATATGCCTCATTGCGCCTTGTTGGCAGGCCTGTTTTGGCAAAATCTGCCGCTAGCTCATCTGCCCCTGTTTTTTGCAGGGTCTCTAACAAAACCTGCTCGCTTTGATTTAATTTTCCTATCATGATAATCTCTTAAATACTCTCGTCATATTGCGCATAACCGTGTTCTTCTAACTCAAGCGCTAAGGATTTATCACCGCTTTTTACGATCCTGCCATTAGAGAAAACATGCACAACATCAGGCACGATATAGTTTAATAGGCGCTGATAATGGGTAATAATAAGCATAGAGCGATTAGCATCACGCAAAGCATTGACCCCTTGAGAAACGATTTTTAGCGCATCAATATCAAGCCCTGAATCTGTTTCATCAAACACACACATTTTTGGCTTCAAAAGAGCCATTTGCAAAATTTCAGCACGCTTTTTCTCGCCACCAGAAAACCCAACATTAAGCGCCCGTTTTAGCATTGCACTATCAATTTCAAGCATTTTAGCCGCAGATTTTACCTCACGCATGAAATCAGGGGTAAGCAATTCTTCTTCACCACGAGCTTTTCTTTGCGCATTCATTGCAGCTTTAAGAAAAGTCATGGTGGCAACTCCGGGGATTTCAATCGGATATTGAAAAGCTAAAAACAAGCCCTTAACCGCACGCTCATTTGGCTCAAGTTCAAGAATATTTTCACCATCAAGCAAAATCTCACCTTTAGTGACTTCATAACCCTCTTTACCAGCCATAACATAAGAAAGGGTAGATTTACCCGAGCCATTACGCCCCATAATGGCATGAGTTTCACCTTTAGGAATAGTTAAGTTCACCCCTTTAAGGATTTCTTTGTCCTCAACTTTTACGTGTAGATCTTTAATTTCAAGCATATTGCTCATTTTTTAACTCCAAATTTATTCACTCTTTTAGCCAACGCTTCCTTCAAGAGAAATATTGATTAGTTTTTGTGTTTCAACCATAAATTCCATTGGCAAATTCTGAATAACATCACGCACAAATCCATTGACAATCAGCGCCACCGCTTCTTCTGCATTTAGGCCACGTTGTTGACAATAAAATAATTGCTCATCTGATATTTTAGAGGTTGTTGCCTCATGCTCAAACACCACCGATGCGTTTTTTGCCTCGATATAAGGCACAGTGTGCGCCCCGCATTTATCGCCAATTAACAAACTATCACATTGCGTAAAATTACGTGCATTTGTCGCCTTTTTATGAGCGCTAATAAGCCCACGATAAGTATTGTCAGAAAAACCAGCCGCAATGCCTTTGGAAATAACTTTACTTGAAGTGTTTTTTCCTAAATGTATCATCTTAGTGCCGCTATCAATTTGCTGATAATTATTGGAAATAGCGATAGAATAAAATTCACCTCGAGAGCCATCACCACGCAAAATACACGAAGGATATTTCCACGTAATCGCCGAGCCTGTTTCAACCTGCGTCCAAGAAATTTTAGAATTATCACCACGACAATCGCCACGCTTAGTTACAAAATTATAAATCCCGCCCTTGCCTTCTTTATTACCCGGATACCAATTTTGCACCGTTGAATATTTTATTTCAGCATTTTTATGAGCGACTAATTCAACCACCGCCGCATGCAGCTGATTTTCATCTCGCATTGGCGCAGTACAGCCCTCTAAATAGCTCACATAGCTATCTTCTTCTGCAATAATTAGCGTGCGTTCGAACTGTCCCGTATTTATTTCATTAATGCGGAAATATGTTGAAAGCTCCATTGGGCACCGCACGCCCTTTGGAATATAAACAAATGAGCCATCGGTGAAAACAGCGCAATTTAAAGTTGAATAATAATTGTCGGTTACTGGCACTACTGTTGCGAGATATTTTTTTATCAGCTCTGGGTGCTCTTTTATTGCCTCTGAAATCGAGCAAAATATAATACCGCTTTTTGCCAGCTCTTCTCTAAAAGTCGTTACCACAGAAACAGAATCAAACACCGCATCAACCGCAATTTTTGCGCCCTCAACTCCTGCAAGTACCGCTTGTTCTAAAAGAGGTATCCCTAGTTTTTTATAAGTTTCAAGTAATTCAGGATCAACCTCATCAAGACTTTTAGGGCCGGGTGTGCTTTTTGGTGCGGCATAAAAATATATCTCATTCAAATCAATTTTTGGATAATTTAACTTTGCCCAATTAGGCTCTTTCATAGTTAGCCAGCGCTCATAGGCATCAAGTCGCCATTTTAACATCCATTCTGGCTCATTTTTTTTTGCCGAAATAAAACGCACAATATCTTCGCTTAGTCCAATCGGAGATTTGTCGCTTTTTATGTCGGTTGCAAAACCATACTTATATTTCTCAACGTCAATTTGCTCGACCTGCTCAATAGTATCTCTATCAATATTTTCCTTTGCACCAGCCATCTAACTCTCCTTTGGCTTTTCGTTTTGTGCCTTCTTATGGCGCTGTAAAACTTCTTTAAAAGCTGACAAAAACCCGTTCACATCTTGTTGTGTTGAATTCCACCCAAGACTAATTCTTATTCTTCCTGTGGCAAGCTCTGGAGAAACACCCATTGCGCAAAGCACGTGGCTATATGTAACCTTGCCCGATGAGCAAGCAGAGCCAGAAGAGACTTCAACGCCCTCTAAATCTAACCCCATCATAATGACTGAGGCTTTTAATTTGGGAATGGCAAAATTGACAATATTTCCCATGCGATTTGCATCTTCGCCAAAAATCACCAATTCAGAACTTAAAGCCTTTAAGCCAGTTTCGATTTGCGCAACAAAATCTGCAGTTTTTTTAGCATCATATTCTTGGTAAAATTCAATCGAGGCCTCACCAAACCCAGCAATAAGAGGAGCAGAAAGAGTGCCGCCTCGTCTGCCCTTTTCTTGCCCACCACCGGGGATAAGAAGCACCGCATCACAATGAGGTTTCATCAATATTGCACCAATACCAACAGGTCCACCAACTTTATGCGAAGAAATAGCCATCATGTCGATTGGACGAGAAGCAAAATCTAGCTGCAATTTACCAAACGCTTGCACGCTATCAACGAATAAATAATGCCTTGTAGCCCCAACAAGCGTTTCTATTTGTTTGATTGGCTGAATAATACCAGTTTCATTATTCACCTCATGTACACAAATAAGCGCAGTTTCATTATTCTTTTCAACCTCAATAAGAATTTGTTTTAACTGCGCAACATCAATCAAGCCACTATCAAGTAGAAATACTTCTGATATTTGTGCCTCACTGGCTTTTGCAGCTTGTAAACAAGCGGCATGTTCTGCTTGAGAGATAATGATTCTATCAATCTTGAGAGCCTTTACGCCGCCAATTATTGCTTGGCTTATACTTTCTGTTGCTGAACCTGTAAAAACTACTTGGCTTGCATTCGCACCCGTTGCTTTTGCAATTTTTTCTCGAGCATTTTCAATTATATTGCCTAAAGCTCGACCAGAGCTATGTACTGCTGAAGGATTACCAACCATATTTAGTGCATTAATCATTGCAAGCTTTGCATTTGCAAGCAAAGGCGCAGAGGCATTATGATCTAAATATATATTTGGCTTTGTCATTTTCAACCAATCAAGCAATATAGTAAAAACATTCCTTGAAATTTATAGCCTCTCTATATTATAAGGAATGTTCTTATAGAGGATTGCTAAACAAGGATATTAGTTTAGAATTATTCTAATCTAATAATTTATTATGCCAGTATTTACAAAGCCAAAAGCAATTCGTCAAGTAAGTTTTTAATTGTAATCAAGTGAAAAATTTTCTAATTCAATAACTGAACAAGTTTTATCAAGGAATTATCAATGCCAGAAGTGATTTTTAATGGGCCAAACGGACGAATTGAAGGGCGCTATCAACCGGGTAAAGAGCCTAATGCTCCAATAGCAATACTTTTACATCCGCACCCAGAATTTGGCGGCACGATGAATAACCAAATCATATATCATCTATATTATATGTTTGTGGAGCGTGGTTTTGCGGTGTTGCGTTTTAATTCTCGTGGCGTTGGGCGCTCGCAAGGTTTATTTGATCATGGTCCGGGTGAATTATCCGATGCCGCAGCAGCGCTTGATTGGTTGCAAACTCAAAATAAAGAAAGTCAAGGTTGCTGGATTGCAGGGTTTTCTTTTGGCTCATGGATCGGCATGCAATTATTAATGCGCCGCCCAGAAGTTGAAGGGTTTATTTCGGTTGCCCCACAAGAAAACCTATATGATTTTTCTTTCCTTGCTCCCTGCCCTTCTTCTGGTCTGATTATTCATGGCGAAAATGACACTGTTTCACCTCCCTATGAAGTGCAAAAACTAGTAGATAAATTGCATGAGCAAAAGGGCATTACTATTGAGCAGCAAATTATTGAGGGTGCGAATCATTTCTTTGAAGGAAAAATTGAAGAGTTGATTGAAAATTGCAGTGAATATCTTGATCGTCGTCGTGCTGATATTGCAGCTGGCGGTGGGCGTTAGGGTCAGGACATATTAATGAGCGATTATAAATCAGATTTTTTACAAGTTCTTGATGAAAGAGGTTTTATTCATCAGCTTTCTGACCCCTATGGGCTTGATGAAAAATGCAAAAACCAAAGCGTTACTGCCTATGTAGGTTATGATGCAACGGCAACTTCGCTACATATTGGCAATCTAATTTCAGCTTCAATGCTTTATTGGTTTCAACAAAGCGGGCATAAACCAATAGCACTTATGGGTGGCGGCACATCTATGGTTGGCGATCCTTCGTTCAAAGACGAGCAAAGAGCTATTTTGAGTGAAGAAAAAATCAACACCAATATTGAAGGCATTAAAAAGATTTTCGCTAAAATATTAAAATTTGGTGATGGCAAGACCGATGCCATAATGGTCAATAATGCCGATTGGTTGCTCAAATTAAATTATGTTGAGTTTTTGCGTGAAGTTGGCAAACATTTCTCGGTCAATCGCATGTTAACATTTGATAGTGTGCGCCTAAGGCTTGAGCGTGAGCAATCGCTTTCATTCTTAGAGTTTAATTATATGATTATGCAGGGCTATGATTTTGTTGAATTAAACAAGCGATATGGCTGTATTTTACAAATGGGTGGCTCGGATCAATGGGGCAATATTATCAATGGTGTTGACCTTGGTCACCGCATGCGCACCGAACAACTCTATGCTCTAACAACGCCTTTGCTTACCACTTCATCTGGCGCAAAAATGGGCAAAACCGCAAATGGCGCTGTTTGGCTAAATGATGATTTATTCTCTCCCTATGATTTTTGGCAATATTTCCGCAACACAGAAGATGCAGACGTTGAAAGATTTTTGAAGATTTTCACTCGTGAACCTTTAAGTGAAATTTCTAAAATTATTGCTGACGATATTAATGAAGCGAAAAAGTTTTTGGCAACTAAAGCTACTGCCATTGTGCATGGCGAGCAAGCAGCTGAGCAAGCCGCACAAACTGCAAAAGCAACCTTTGAGCAAGGAGCACTTGATCTATCGCTTCCAAGCGTTGAAATATCTAAGGCTGAACTAAATAGCGGCATTGGGCTATTGGCGGCTTTTGTAAAAGCAGGACTTGCCGCATCAAATGGCGAAGCACGTCGCCACGCAAAGTCTGGCGCTCTTAAAGTGAACGACAAGCAGGTGAGTGATGAGCGTGCGGTTCTTAGCGAAAAAGATCTATTACCTGAAGGCGTTATTAAACTAAGCGTTGGTAAAAAACGCCATGTGCTTTTGAAATTGAGTTAGTTTTATTAACATTTTCATCTCCAAAATTTAGAACAAACAAGACAACAGCCCTATCTTTAATGGGTGCGAGTGATATTTCTCTTGATGAAATAATCAACTGATAACATTCCTCCGCCATATTTAATTACATAAATTAGCGATACCGCCCACAGTCCGTGCAAAATGTAAGCTTCAGGAAACACAAAAGTCTGTATGACTATGCTCATGACCAATAAGCCAAGAGCGCTAAAGCGTGCGCCAAGTCCGATTATTAATAATGTAGCAAGAATTACCTCGCCATATGCCGCCATATATGCGCCCATCACGGGAGGCAATGGCACGCCAGAAAAGTCATTTTTAAATAAATAGAAAGTTGTATCGCTAACACTAAACCAGCCGTCAAACTTCAAACTACCTGACTTAAAAAATTGCAAGCCAACAAATATTCGTGCGCCAAGTGCTAGAATAAATAATGGGAATTGTGATAATAGGTTATTTGCCCAATTTACTAAATTCACTAACTTTTGCATTTTCTCTCTCCTAGATTATTAGTTTTCAGCCGCAATATCGGTGATTAACCCCAATGCGAATAATTGCCCAAAACAATAGTTGAAATCAAAATTTTGATCTTGTTTTATAGCTTTTTCATAAGCGTTGCCAAGTGTTCGACCATTCATAATCGCACTATAAAATATACAAGCGGCAGGATCTATATTGGCTATTAACACATCAACATTTGGGCGGCATATTAAAATAGCTTGCTTAACCTCTAGGTCAATATCAACCATATCATTATCTTCATGACCTTGCCAAATTGAATATATAGGCCAGTTTGATTTTAATATAGCAGCGCTTGGGTGTGTTTTGAAAGTTAAGTTTGAGTGTTCTTTAGCGTCAATTTGCTGGATTTTTGCAATATCCAAAGGTTTGGCATCAATAGCGTGATAGGCATTGCGCCACATTATTTCCAAACGAGCGATATCTGCTAAATAAGGTAACTGATCCGCAGGGCTATATTGGCTAATAAAGAACGCAAATTCATCGCCATATTCAAATAACATTGGTGATGTTGGTGGGTTTTTGCGAATAAAATCTACCGCTAATGCTTTAAAAAATTCATCGCCAACTAAAGCAAAACAAATAGGAAAATTAGATTTTAATGCTGCAATTAAACCCACTATTACATTATTACGATAAACTGCAAATCGGCTGGTAATATTTGGTTTTTTTAAGGCAACTAAACCTTTAGGAATAGGAGCAGAGGGTACTAATAATGCTGCAACAAATTCTTTATGTATTTGTTTAAAGCTGGCCATATTTATGATTTTACCTTAGTTGAGACATGCTTTTTCATAAAGCCATCAGCAATTTTAGCTTCGTTAAATAGAACTGGCCATTCTGGTATATCGCCATCCCACTCAATTAGACTAGGTTTTGGGCCTGTTTTAGCAATTAGCTTCTTATATATGTCCCAAACATCATCAATAACTGCACTTGAATGATCATCAATTAATAATTTTCCAATACCTAAATCATCATCTTCTATTAACTCGACACTATGTCCGCCTAAATGTATTTCTTCAACATGTTCAACTGGATATGCATCTAAATAATCATAAGCATCATAGCCTTGATTATTAGCTGACACAAAAATATTATTAACATCAAGCAACAAGCCACAACCAGTGCGTTTGACAAGTTGATCTAAAAATTCAGTTTCAGCATAAGGGCTAGATTCATAGGCTAAATATGCTGATGGGTTTTCAATTAGCACTTGTTTGCCCATATAGCTCTGCATTTCATCTACGTGATTTGCTAAATGATTAAGCGTTTCCTCAGTATATGGCAGTGGTAAAAGATCATTAAAAAACTTACCCTCATGGGTTGACCAAGCCAGATGTTCAGAGATTAGCCAAGGCTCATACCTATCCTTCAAGGCTTTAAAGAGCCTTAGATGTTCAGGGTCTAACCGCTCACTTGGACCACCTAAAGACATGCCAACCCCGTGCAAAGAGATGGGATATAACTCACGAATGGCGGTTAGATATTTATGCGGAGGGCCACCAGCACCCATATAATTTTCAGGGTGAACTTCAAACCAGCCTAGCTTTGGTTTTTCTTGCAATATGGTTTTATAATGCTGAGCCTTAAGGCCAACACCAGCTAGGTTAGGAATTTTTTTTAATCTAAAATTCGACATGTTTAAACCTAACAATTATTAGATAAAACAACCCACTTCTAGAGGATAGTGGGTTGCTCAAGTAGAATAAGTGTTAAATTACTTATCCATATCCATTTTCATTTTTTCAGCCATTTCAGCAGTGATTTCTACTAGGCTACCAGTTCCTAGCGGGGTTTCTATTTCTTCACATGTACCTGTAGGAACCAAGCTCCACGCATTACCTTGATAATCGACAGTGCTTGAGCCTTGACAACTTGTACCTGCACCAGCTTTGCAATCATTCTCACCAGCTTTAGCAACACCATAGCATTTTTCTTTGTCTGAATCAGCAAATGCAGGGGCTACCATTACAGCAGATGAAAGAGCCGCAGCAATTGCGCCAGCTACTAGGATTTTTGACGGGTTGAAATGTTTCATTTTATTCTCCAAATTATTATATCAATCAAATGATCTGATTGCTTGAATATGACCATATCCATATCAATGTCATTTGCAAATCACTTAGACACTAAAAATTATCACTTAAACTCACGCGTTCGTGAACAGCAATTTCTAGCCTATAAAAATAATAACACCAACTAATCAGTCTTTTTGCCCCCCTTCCCCTTCAATTCATCTTGATGTTCAAGCAATTTCTCTTGATATTCATCGCCATCACCATAATCTTCAAATGATCGATAATATTTATGCACACCATGAATGCGCAATGAATGTTTTATCGGGCACCAATATTTCTCAGTTCGTGCCGCTACTTCTCGGGCATAAGCAATTACCCCATTGCCGTAAGAGCAATAAAGACAGTTCATTTTTTCGATCATATTAAGATAGGAAAGTTTATGACGATCAAAACTCATATAGTTTTTACGCTTAACTTTTTCAATTTTATAAATAGGAAAACAAATCGCCTGATAAAAAGAAACCATTATATCAAGCAAAACAAAAGCAAAAATTAGCGAATAAATCACTGGAACTGTTAAAATGACTAGCAAATTTGCATTAAACAAATAGCGCAACGCACCAACTTTTGCTTTTTGGTGCATGTTTTTTATTCCCTCACCAAGAGCCAAAAATTTCGCCTCCATTAAGGCGTGTCTTTTTGCTATCTCTTTTTCCAACTCACCCTCAAGCTGATTTATCCTATCAATAATTTCACTGATTCTATTGCTCATATCTCTTCCTCTCAGGTTTTTTGTTTTTAGGATTTTTAGAGTTTACTACAAAATAAGGATTTTGTTTAGTGCCAGCATATTAAAACTGAAGCTGATAAATTGTTTGAGCCTATAATATCTATTATTGGAGTGAATTTAAGTAAAAAAAATGAGCAAAGCAACCAACTACGACCAGCCTTAACGATGGAGCATGGAAAAAAATAACGGCGGGGGTGTTCCGCCTACGCCAAGGCTACGGCGGACAAGCGGGGTCGAGAGGGTGAATAACCCAAAGGCAACAAGAATAAAAATGCGTAAGGAAAAAGAATAAACGGCGGGGGTGTCGGGGACGGGAGCGTAAGCGACCAACAGCCTGCCCCGTACTAGATACGGGGGCGACAAGCATAAAAGAGCATGGTGCGGTCGAGAAGACTCGAACTTCCACGGGTTTTACCCCACAGCGACCTCAACGCTGCGCGTCTACCAATTCCGCCACGACCGCACATCTTAGCTTAGCACTCATTAGATAGAGTGCGCTTGCATGTAACAAATCATTTATGATTGCTCAAGCATTAATTATTCTGAGAGGAAATCTAACTTGAGCTTGCAACTTGCTCTGAAATTTTCACCGACAACTGACCATCTTCAATGAGAATTTCTCCATTAGCTATATGCTGCTCGTTAGCATATATCTTCAATGGATCAAGCTCCCCCGAATCAAGTTCAATCACTGCACCACGACCAAGACGCAACAAATGATGTACAGGCATAATTGTTGAACCTAGTTCAACCAAAATATCAACTTCGATATCTTCAAAAATAGACATATAGATTTACTCTCTCAGCTAGGCTTACTGTTTCAAATTAGAATCATTTGAATTCTAGTAACTCAAACTTAGGATTCACAATTTATGGTTAGTAAATAGTTAAAGTCTGAAGATAAAATGAATTTTCAATAAAAATATAAATTGAAAATCTAATTATTACTATTATTATACCTCATGAATATGAAACAAAATACATTATGCGCTGATGAACAACCACAAGTTGAGTGGCTAATAAGCGATAGACCTGTCCCCTATGAGAGGGCGGTTAGCTTTATGCAAAAGAGGGTTGAGCAAATCGTAAAAGGAGAAAAAGACGAGCTTATTTGGCTCGTTGAGCATCCTCCCCTTTATAGTGCTGGAACATCAGCAAAAGAAGAGGACTTGCTAAGTAAAAACAAATTCCCAATATATAAAAGCGGGCGTGGCGGGCAATATACCTACCATGGACCCGGTCAGCGGGTAATTTATGTCATGCTGGATCTAAGGAAACGTGGGCGTGATATTCGGGCTTTTGTTAAACAGCTTGAAGCTTGGATAATAGACACATTAGCTTCATTTAATATTGCGGGTGAAACTCGTGATGGACGAATTGGGATATGGGTTAAGCAACCTGCAAATGGAGAGAATTCTGAAGGGAAAATTGCTGCCATCGGGGTTAGAATTTCACGTTGGGTAAGTTATCATGGAATTTCGTTAAATATCTCACCTGATTTAAGTCACTATGATGGTATTGTGCCATGCGGCATAAATGATTATGGAATAACTAGCTTTGAAGATTTAGGGCATTTGGTTTCAATGTCAGAAGTTGATATGGTTTTATCTAAGACATTTAATGATAAGTTTTGTGCAACCTATCAAGCGAGGAAGTGAAAAGAATGGAATATTTGAAAAAACTAGTCACAGGCAATGTATTATTTTCTCTTGATAGAATTATCACGCCAAAACTTGTGCATATATTATATTTATTAGGTCTGTTTGCTATTATTTTATGGGCAATTAGCCATTTGTTCTCAACATTTTCGTTTGGCTTTGGCGCTGGGTTATGGGGATTAGTCGAAATTGCAGTTTTCTCTTTAATTGGCTTTGTTGTACTTCGTATAATTTGTGAGGCAATTATTGTCTACTTCAAAGCGAACCAACAAGCGGTTGAAGAATCGAACTTAGTTAAAGTCCCTGTATCGCTAATTGATGAAGTAAAAGAAGCAATAGAAGAGTTGGCGCAAGATGAACCGCTATATAGGATTGAAGATGAAATAGTTTCCAAGCCCAAAAACAAGCCAGCAAAACGCAAAACTACTGCTAAGCGCACTCCTAAAAAAACTAACTAACTTTTACTGGATAATTAATGAAAAAAGCCCCAAATATCGGACTGGTAAGTCTTGGCTGCCCTAAAGCGCTAGTTGATTCTGAACGCATAATTTCAACCCTTAGGGCACAGGGCTATTTATTCTCACCCAATTATGCGGGCGCTGATGCA
>JAMONS010000130.1 GCA_027065555.1 Hyphomicrobiales bacterium
CAAAACTCAAAACAACGAATTGCAATAGTATTTGAGGGGCGTGATAGTGCTGGCAAGGGTGGCGCTATAAAAACCTATTTGCAAAATATTTCTCCACGCCACAATAGAATAATTGCCCTACCTAAACCAAGTGATCGAGAACGCTCACAATGGTACTTCCAACGCTATGCCCGCCATTTACCAGCATCAGGTGAAAGCGTGCTTTTTGATCGCTCTTGGTATAATCGTGCTGGAGTTGAGCCTGTTATGGGATTTTGCACCCCTAAACAAACAAAACATTTTCTTAAGGAAGCGCCAAATTTTGAAAAAATGATTGTTGATGATAATATTCATTTCTTTAAGTTCTGGCTAAATATTGGGCGTGAAATGCAACTGAAACGCTTTCATGATCGTCGCCATAATCCGCTAAAAATTTGGAAGCTCTCACCAATAGATATTGAGGCGCTTAATAAGTGGGACGATTATTCTATTGCACGAAATAAAATGCTTGAGGCGACCAATACTAGACATGCCCCTTGGACGGTGATTTTAGCAAATGACAAACGCCGCGCCAGATTAGAGGTGATGCGATCTGTTCTATCAAAACTTGATTATGTTGATAAAGAGCCCAAAAATATTGGTAATATTGATGTTAAGATAAATATGAATGGCAAGAAATTCCTAAGTTCTAGAAGTTGCAATGATGAAGGATAATATTGCTGATACTAATACATCCCCTGTTTTGATTGAAAATAAACAAGGCAAATCAAGATTTATCATTCTATGCGATCATTCTTCAAACAATATTCCCAAAAAATATGATAATTTGGGAATTAGCGAAACAGAAAGACAAATGCACGTGGCGTGGGACCCTGGAACGCTAGAAGTTGCAAAAATCTTAGCGCAAATGTTTGATGCCCCCTTAATCCATTCAACTATTTCGCGCCTAGTAATTGATAAAAATCGCTCTCGTGATAGAAAAGATTTAATCCCCTCAACAAGTGAATATATAAAAATTTCAGGCAATGAAAATATTAACTTAACTGAGCGTCAACAGCGAATTAATGATTACCACATTCCCTATCATAATGCCATTACTAACCTGCTTGATGAGCGAGAAGAATTGGGAATAAATAGTGTAATAATGTCTATTCATTCTTTCACGCCAACCTATATGGGCATTAAGCGTCCATGGGAGATTGGGCTTATTCCCGGTATTGATGAGAGATTTACTAGGGCAATTTTTGAGGCGCTAAATGAAAATAAAGAGCCGATTAATGTTGGCTGGAATGAGCCTTATGCAGCGGATCATGGCGTGCATTACACCATGGATATTCATTCGGACAAGAGAGGATTGCACGGCACAATGGTTGAAATTCGCAATAATGAAATTGCTGATAAAAGCGGCATTGATAGATGGGCCGAAATATTAGGAAGCGCCATGAAAAGCGCAATAAATAAAATCTGAAAAATAGTTGCTTTTTTACTTGCACCTCTAGTTGCTAGAGCTTTTACACTCTTTTTTTGAAGATAGATAAAAGAGTAAATTTTAATGGCAAAAGAAATAATATTACAAGTAGATGGCATGGATTGTGCCTCTTGCACCTCTAAAATTGAAGGGGTGGTTTGCGCTATACCCGGAGTTGAAAATGTCTCGCTTAATTATACTAATCAGAAATTAAAATTTGTAATCGATGAAAAAACTGGTGACGCAAAAAAAGTTTTAAATGCGGTAAAACAACTTGGTTATAAGGTTAGTAATTATGGCGAGAAGCCAAATCCTGCTGATTTACACTGGTGGCAAACTGGCAAAGGTCGTATAACTATTATTTCTGGTATTTTGCTGGGTTTTGCTTGGATATTAGCTTTCACACTTAAAGAATATTCTGAATATGCTTTTGCTGGTGCGGCGCTGTTGGCGCTTGCTCCTATGGCAAAAAAGGCGTTTTTGAGTGCCAAAGCAGGAGTGCCATTTTCTATTGAAACATTAGTGACCATTGCAGTTATTGGCGCAATAATTATTGGTGAGGCAACTGAGGCGGCGGTTGTTGTATTTTTATTCTCGATTGGTGAATTGCTTGAAATGATTGCCGCTGCAAAAGCTCGAAAATCAGTGCAAGCGCTTGCGGACTTAGTGCCAAAAAGTGCTTTTTTAATCACCAAAGATGGAGTTAAAGAAGTTCAGGCCGAAACCTTAAAAGTTGGTGATATAATTGAAGTGCGCCCCGGTGGTCGCATTCCAGCTGATGGGGTGATTTCTCAAGGGCAAAGCGCAATAGATGAAGCGGCAATTACTGGCGAATCGGTGCCAAAGCTTAAAAAAATTGGGGACGATGTGTTTGCAGGCTCGATAAATACTGATCAGCTAATTCGTATAGAGGTTGAAAAAAGCGCACAAAATAATATGATTTCTCGCATTTTAGAAATGGTTGAAGAAGCGCAAGCCGCAAAATCACCCACTGCAAGATTTATTGATAGATTTTCAAATTATTATACCCCTGCCATCATTTTAGTTTCGGCTCTCATAGTTGTCGTGCCGCCATTGTTTTTTGGCGATGATTGGGGACAGTGGACATATAAGGGCTTGGCAATTTTACTTATTGGCTGTCCTTGTGCGTTGGTTCTTTCCACCCCTGCTGCTATTACCTCTGGCATTTCTGCTGGCGCAAAAAACGGACTTTTAATGAAGGGTGGCGTTGTTTTAGA
The DNA here is from genome assembly GCA_027065555.1 of Hyphomicrobiales bacterium. Lineage (GTDB taxonomy): Bacteria > Pseudomonadota > Alphaproteobacteria > Rhizobiales > Devosiaceae > S141-66. The sequence goes on from JAMONS010000130.1 coordinate 2,686, forward strand.
AGCCATTGGCAAAGTAAAGCAAATTGCCTTTGATAAAACTGGAACGCTTACTAAGGGCAAGCCTGTTGTAACTGATGTAAAGATTTATTCTGGTGAAGAAAAAGACATGCTAGCGCTTGCTGGCGCTGTTGAAGCTGGCTCGTCGCACCCATTGGCTTTGGCAATTCTTGAAGAAGTAAAATCTAAAAAAATTACAATTCCAAAAGCCACAGATTCTAAATCACTGAATGGTCGTGGCGTTCAGGCAATGGTTAGTGGCAAGGATATCGTTGTCGCTTCTCCTCGTTATGCGGCTGAAATAAGTAGCCTAACAAAAGCACAAAATGAAGAAATTTCAGCGCTTGAAAAAGAAGGCAAAACCATTGCCGTTACTATTGCAAATAAAAAAGCACTTGGCATTTTTGCTATGCGTGATGAATTAAGAGAAGATGCTATTTCCTCAATGAGGGAGCTTAATGAATTAGGAATTACCTCTATTATGCTCACTGGTGATAATCAGCGCACAGGCGAGGCATTAGCTAAAAAACTCAATATTGCCGTAAAAGCTGAACTAATGCCGCAAGATAAATTAAACTTTATTGCAAAGCTAAAACAAAAAGGAACGGTTGCAATGGTTGGTGATGGCATAAATGATGCACCAGCTTTAGCAAGTGCCGATGTTGGCATTGCCATGGGAGGCGGAACGGACGTGGCGCTTGAAACGGCAGATGCTGCCCTATTGCATGAAAGAGTTAGTGATGTGCCAGATCTCATCAACCTTTCACGAGCCACAATGAATAATATTTATCAAAATATCACAATGGCTTTAGGCTTAAAGGCGGTATTTTTAGTAACTACTTTATTTGGAATAACGTCTTTATGGATGGCAATATTAGCGGATACTGGAGCTACGGTTTTAGTAACAATGAACGCTTTGCGCCTATTAGGATATCGCCCAAGAAAATGATGTAGGTCAATGCAATTATAGAGATATTATATATGTTAGGTAAAATAAATATTTTGGAGGTTTTTAATGAGGTTAGGTAAAATACTAAGTTTAGGCATTTTATTTGCTGGGTTTGCTTTTAGCAATTTAGCAAGTGCTGATGAGCATAATTTTATGACAGTATATAAAACTCCATATTGTGGCTGTTGCACGGGCTGGGCTGAAGCGATGTCTAAGGCTGGATATTCGGTCAAAATTATTGACCTTGAAGACCTAAGCGAAATCAAACAGCTTTCAAGCGTTACCGATGAATTGGCAGGCTGCCACACGGCGGTTTTTGGGAAATATATTCTTGAGGGTCACGTGCCGCTTGAAGCTATAGATAAGTTAATCAGCGAAAAGCCAGATATAAGAGGAATTGCAGCTCCTGGAATGCCAGCAGGATCGCTTGGCATGGGTTATGATGAAAATGCACGATATGATGTTTATGCTTTTAGCGAAGATATGAGCCAAAAACCGACTTTGTTTTATCAAGCTGGCAATTAGCGCCCAATTATCTAGCTCCCAAACTTGACTCTTTCCCCCACCCATTGTCCTATATGCTCTAGGGGGAAATATGGAAAATATTATTGCTGATGATATTGGTATAAAAAAACTAGGGAACAAACAAGCAAAAGGTGATTTTCAAAACGCCTATACTAATAATCAATGGTATTGTTTTCAAGCTAAGCAGATGGTGTTTTTTACGGCTTTTTCTAACGAAAGCCCTAATAAAGACGATTTAATTAAAATGGCTAAACGGCTAATTAGGCTTGCGCCGCAATTAGGCTCGGGCTTTGATGGTGCGATTGATAATGAGCCTTTAAGCGAGAAAATATTGACGCAAATTACTGATGTTGAGCAGGTTGATGGGTTTGATGAATATCCGCAAAAATGGGACGTTTCGGGCAATGATGTTTTTGCTTCACCTAATTTGCCGTTTTTTCGCATCAAAGCTGTTGTAAGAAATAAAGGGGCAGATGAGCAAGGTCGAGCCTCAATGATTATGATAATTTCAACTCATGCCTTAATAGAAGGGGCTGATAGTTCTTTATTAAGCCGCTCAAGAGCGGCTACAAAAAACGATATTATTGTTAAGCCAAAGGGCACGCCTAAAATCAAAATTTTTGGCTTTAATTGCTTGGCGACAATTTTAGCGCCGTTGCAATTATTGGGTGCACAATTTTTAGTGCCTAAAAAAGTTGATGCTAATTATAGGGCGCTTAGCATTGAGCGTGAAAAAATAAAAAGGGTTTGTGAAAAATTAGGCGTTTCGCAACGGGCGCTTATTTTTGCGCTAGCGCTTTTTGCTCTAAATGATGGCGGTAAGGGATTTAGCAAAAAAAGCATTTCTTCAATTTACGCTGATATGAATGATAGCGGGCAGTTTCAAACTAACGATGATTTTTTTCGCTTTAGAATGGTTGATATAAAACTTAAAGTTACTTCCGATTTTTTGAGTTTTGTAAAAAATGTTGATGAAGCTATCAAATTGATAGAAAGTAATAATGCAACAAAAACGCAAAATCTATTAAACGCCATGTTTGGAATGCACAGAAGGTTCAAAAATGCCTTGCCGTTTCTTTATAGGGGAAGAGTGTTTCGCTTTAATGGCGGCTATGATGTTTCGCTTTCGCTTTTGCCCCCACAAAGATTATTTGGCGGCATAACTAAGGGCATGATGGAGCCAATTTATGCTGGCACTTTTCATCCCGGAATGAACATGTGCGTATTTGCTCCGGGGCGTACGCAAGTTACGTTTAATTTCTCTCTGCAAAAACGTCATCTAAAAAATGTTGATAGGATAGTTAGTTTGCTTGATGAAATTGACAGTGAATAATTTTACTTATAGAAGGCTCTTCAAAAGTATT
>JAMONS010000131.1 GCA_027065555.1 Hyphomicrobiales bacterium
AAATATTTTATGATATTAATTTCCCTCATGTTCACAATAAGGTGATTTTTATTTTCGGTCAATACATACCAGTTTTTATATGTATAAATTATAGTAATTAGTTAACAGCATATTTTTAGTTACCTAATCTTTGCTAATAGCAAAATAAACGTGCAAAAAGCATCATGCCAAGTAATGTATAGATACCGTTCTCCTCGCTAATCATTGCCCCCGTGATAAACGTTAGTATTCCACCTCCTGCAACCATCAACGCTCCTGCCAGTGACGCAGCACTTCCTGCTAATTCTGGCTTCACTGACATTGCGCCAACGTTACTACTCGGCATGGTCAACCCATTTCCCAAACCAACGAAAATGGTTGCGCCAAAAAGAAATAACTCGTGGAAATATCCAAGCGAGAACAGAGCGATGCCAGCCATTAGCCCAACGCACGCAACTATTCTGCCTGCAATCATCATGGTTGTGAGCTGGAAAATTTTAGCGAAGCGTCCTGAAAGCAGGCTACCCAGAAAAAAGCCCACAGTTATCGTGCCAAGGTAGAAGCCCAATTCACTTGTTGACATCCCAAATACTGTCGTAGCGACCAACGGCGCACCTGCTAGGAAGGTATAAAACGCCCCTACCGAAAACGCCCTGCAGAGTGAATAACCCCAGAACTGCTTCGATTTCAAAAGGGAAGGATAGAGCCGCAACTGGCTTTTGAAATCTGACGACCTTTCTTTATGTGTTTCTCCCAAATCGAAAAAGCAAACCAACAATATAAGTAGGCCGATTGCGGCATAAACCATGAAGTTAGTGCGCCAACCAAATAATTCATCCAGCACGCCACCAATCATTGGGCCAACTATGGGCGCAACTGCCATCGCCATGCTTATATAACCCAAAAGGCTAGCCGCTTCTTTATCTGAAAACATATCCTTAACAATTGCAGGTGAAAGTGCTGCTCCTGAAATTATAGCCGCCTGCATCATTCTAAACACTAAAAATGTTGTGATGTTTGTAGAGAGCAAACAACCTATCGATGCAACTACAAACACTATCAGCGTAGCAAGTATAATTGGGCGACGGCCAAACCTATCAGAAAGCGGACCAATGATGATTTGCATCACGGCTGTCATGCCCAAATAACCCGATATGGACAGGCTCACCAAACCATAATCAGCGTTGAAATAGGTTGCTATGTTTGTGAGCGAGGGAAGAAACATATTCAATGATAGAACAGAAAGAGCTGTCAGAAATATGAGCGTGATTATTCTAGGTGATGATATCGAAGCACTCACTACTTGCCCCTTTCAGCACCTTAGTTTCACAGTTATTTTCATCAGTAGCACAGGTTGGAATAAATCTAAATCTGCCCCGAGCGTTGCAAAACTGATAAGCTTTGCAACGGGTATTCAATATCAGATGTGCGAACCTTTGACAATTCAAATCAGAGATTTATAGCCGTGCAAAGATGGGTATGATTTAAAAAGCAAACCTAACCCCTGTTTCTTTTTCTGCATATTCCCATAGCAAACCCCCAATTTCTGCATCAAGAGCATAAGGGGCAATGAATGCTGGGGCTGGATATCCGTTTACTTCGCCCTCCCCATCTGGTCCGATATATGCGAATTTCTTCATTTCCTCAGTTGCAGCAAAGAGGGTGGAAAACGCACCTTGGTTTGCACTCATATAAGCCACGGTTTCAATCATTTCAGGCCTGTCTGTGCGCAACAACTCGGTCTTGCTTACGCCTGGGTGACATGCGGTTGATACTATATCTAGTCCGCTGGCATCAATCTTTCGTTGTAATTCAAACGAAAAAATCAAATCTGCCACTTTGCTTTGCCCATATTCACGGAATTTATCGAATGGCTTTTCAAGTTTGAGGTTGTCAAAATCGATCTGGCCATTGCGATGCGCCATACTGCTGAGCGTAACAATGCGGCCGTGTGCGGATTTTTTCAAAACTGGAAACAACAAAGTGCTCAACACATAATGCCCAATGAAGTTCACCCCAAATTGCGCTTCAAAACCATCGGCAGTTTTGCTTGGCGGCGGAAACATAATGCCAGCATTGTTGATCAACACATCAAGGGATTTTCCACTTTGCACAAAATCTTTTGCAAAGGATTTTATCGCTGCAATGCTGTTGAGATCTATGACCTCAAAACCCAAATTAGCGGAGGGCACTTGTGCTGTAATTCGTGCGCAGGCCTCTTTTAGTTTTTGCTCATTTCGCCCAGCAAGAATTACATGCGCTGATTTTTTTGCAAGCTCAAGCGCTGCCTCATATCCAAGACCTGTATTTGCGCCTGTGATCAAAAAACTTTTGCCTGATTGATCCTTAATCTGTTCTGGTGTCCAATTCATTATGCGCTCCAATCAAAGGCCAAAGGTGGTTTTTGCGTGATAAGTATCCATATATTCTTTCATGCGGGTAATTTTACCGTTTTCAATCGTAAACAAAAAATGGTAGCTATTATCATACTGCGAGCCCATTGCGGTTATCGCTTTCATGTTGGCCTCTACTGCAACTTTATCACCCTCTGCGACCATACCTGTCACGCTAAATTCTGACCCATTTGGGAACAAATCTGCACCGCCACTAAAAAACCCGATGAAAAAATCTTTGTCATGCTCACCCGCAGTTTGCAAATATTCAACCTTACCAGCTATCCACCAGCTAAAGTCATCAGAAATCATTGCACTCAATTTTGCTATATCTGAAACCCGCATTGCTTCAATAAATGCAGATACTAATTCTTTATTTGTCATGTTGTTTCCTAATCATGTTTGATGTGATAGTGATTGTCACAATGCTTTATATTGCTACATTGCTTTCTAAGTGCAAGTAGGCACACTTTTGGTTACTAAGAACATAAAGGTAAGTAATGTTACAAACAAGGAGGTTTGAAGGTTTAAATGGCAGAAAAAAATATTGAAGAATATCTTCGATGCCCGTTTCATCTGGCAATGAGTGTCTTAGAGGGGAAATGGAAATTTGCGATTCTTTATGTGCTGTCGGCGCAAGGCACTCTCAGATTCAAGGAATTGGAGCGTGCAATTCCAGATATTTCAACGAGAATGTTAACCAAAGAGCTCAAGCATTTCGAGCAAAAAGGCATCGTCCTTAGAAAAGCCTACGCAACTGTGCCGCCCAAAGTTGAATATTCCCTAACAAAAATAGGAAGAAGCACTGCTCCGGTGATTGCGAGTATTTCTAAGTGGGGGGAAGATTATTTAGAGGCATATAGCGTGAAATATCAGGAACCTCTATAAAAACCATCAAAACCTTAAGCGAGCAGATAGGATTATGAGAACAATAAAATACCTTTAAGCAAACTACCTATTCAAAACTTACAAATAAACCACATATACCTAAAATCCTCACACCAAACCGCACACAACTAAAGCACACAAACCCAAATCATGTCATATATGCCGTACCGTACGGTACGTTACGGCAAGAATTAATAGCAGATAGTACCTGAGCAAATAATGCTCAAAGTAATAATTTATTTGCTAGATTGATATTATCTCACCGCCAGTTTACAATAAGAAAAACAATTAGGATTATAATATGAAAGCCGTTGGACTATATAAATATCTACCTATTGATGATGAAAACTCACTTGTTGATTTGGAAGTGCCAAAGCCTGAACCAAAACCTCGTGATATTCTGGTCAAGATAGAAGCTATTTCTATTAATCCAATCGATGCAAAAATCCGTGCGCCCAAAGAGGGAGAAGAAAATCCTGCTAAAATTCTTGGCTGGGACGCTAGTGGAATTGTTGAGGCTGTTGGGAGCGAAGTTAGTCTGTTTAAAAAGGGTGATGAGGTTTTTTATGCTGGTGATTTAACTCGGCAAGGCTCAAATGCACAATATCAAATTGTTGATGAGCGCATTGTTGGTAAAAAACCAAAATCTCTTAGTTTTGAGCAAGCCGCCGCCCTGCCCCTCACCTCAATCACCGCTTATGAAAGCCTATTTGATCGCCTTAAAATAGATTTTAATGGCGCTGATAGCGGCAAAACTATTTTAATAATTGGCGGCGCTGGCGGTGTTGGCTCAATCGCTATTCAGTTGGCAAAGCTCGCAGGATTAAAAGTAATCGCCTCCGCCTCTCGTGAGCAAACTATAGATTGGGTAAAAAATCTTGGTGCAGATGAAGTGGTCAATCATCGCCAGAAAATGAAAGCGCAAATTGAAGCTCTTAAACATGAATATGTTGACTATATTGCACTGTTTAATGACACAGATAGCCATTGGTTAGATGTAGCGGAGATGATTAAACCACAAGGGCATATTGTTAGCATTGTTGCCAATAATGAACCTCTCGATATGCTGGCCATTCGCTCAAAATCAATAAGCTTTTCTTGGGAGTTGATGTTCACTCGTGCGATGTTTGAAACCGATGATATGATTGAGCAGCATAATCTTTTGAATAAGATTGCGAGCCTAATTGATGAGGGCAAAATACAAACTACGCTTGATAAGGTGCTAAGCCCCTTTAATGCAAAAACCATGCGCCAAGCCCACGCTTTAATTGAGGCAGGAACAGCAAAGGGCAAGATTGTTATTAGTGGCTTGACAGGAATAGAGCACACACTAATTCGTGAAAAAACTTGATTTTACTAGCTATTCTTAGTGTTTTATATCTTGAGTAATTTCAGTATTTTGGAGGCTATCTTGCGTTTAAGCATTATCAATTTTCTTATAATTATTTTTCTAAGTGCATCATCTCAACCTATTATGGCTCAAACAAAAAATGCAATATTTGCTGGCGGTTGCTTTTGGTGCATCGAAAAAGATTTCGAATATGTTAAAGGAGTTAGCGATGTGGTTTCAGGTTATACTGGAGGAGCAAGCACTAATCCAACCTATAAAAATCATGTTAAAGACAGGCATATTGAAGCGGTAAAAATTAGCTATGATCCTAAAATAGTTTCTTATAAACAATTACTTGATATTTTTTGGCGAACCGTTGATCCAACAGATGCAGGCGGTCAGTTTTGTGATCGTGGGCACTCCTATACAACAGCAATTTTTACTCTTAATGATGAGCAAAACCAAGTTGCCATTGCATCTAAACAGGAATTGATAGACGCTAAAATCCTTAAAGATGAAATAGTAACTCCCATAAGAAAAGCTGAACCATTTTATCTAGCAGAAGATTACCACCAAGATTATTATAAAAAAAGCCCAGTTAGATATAAATATTACCGCTGGAACTGCGGCCGCAATCAAACAGTAAAACAGCTTTGGGGTGATGAGGCATATAAAGGCGTAACAGGGGAAAATTAAAATTGATTTTTATTTTGCCGAATTAATTTCTTTACCATAGCTTCTATCCTTATATTTTTAATTCGGTAACTGTCACCGTAATCTTCAAGCAACTGCCCTCTTCGCAGCCGTTTTTTCAATATTGGCTTGCCTTCACTATCTGCTGCATGAATTTGAAAAAAATACTCTTTGCCAGATCAAGGCCAATCGTAGTAATAATAGCGGTCATGGATGCCTCCTGTTAATAGAACAATTATTATAACGCTCCTATTATGGCTCAATTAGAAGCCGAGAGGGGCGTCCATACCATTACCGTAATTCGTCACCGTAATTCGAGGAATTGCGCGAGATTTAGATTTAGCTTAAAATCGTAAAGCATAACGTTATGGTTTACGGTTTGCTTGTGAATTTTTAAAACTAGTCCTTAATCTTTAATACTACTTCCTGAATACTACTTCCTGAATTTGGAGGGGAAGCAGGAGCTGTTTGAGTTATTTTTGGCTGATGACCATTTTGTGTCTTTTGAGGTTGATAACCTCTAGGCTGGTAGCCTTCATTTATTGATTTAGGTTTATATCCACCTAAAGATTGAGATGTAGATACACCAGATGGTTTCTTATTTTTGGTCATTTTCTTTTTCCTCATCAGTTTCATTCCAAAATTCAATTGCTCTAATTTCTCCTTGAGAAATAAGAATACTTTTTCCTTTGTCTATACTCCATGTATTATCTTCATCTAAATCATATATTCTTTCAATATATAGATCTCGTTCATTTGGGTCAGAAGATATAAATGATTCTTTACCACAAAATCCTGCAATTTTACTGCCATTTTTTAATGTAACCATAATATATTGTTCTTGCATTCTTCCAAATTTCCAATCCCATGCGGAAGGAATGACATGGACAGTGCTTATACCAATCTTATTGCCAATTTTTTTAATCCATTCTTTTTGAGTAACCAATCCAATAATAAGGCCAAACACTACTGGTCCAAGTAATAGTATAGCTAACCAAAGTAGTATTTCTCCTGTCCAATTATATTCAACTGAGATTAATAGCTTAGAAAACGGAAGAACAAAGGCAAAATAAACTAGTGATAAAATTAAATGCGAAAGAATAGATTCACTATGTTTCGGAGTTCGCCCTGTCAAAAATTGTGCTCTAACGAATTGTATTATTAAGCCTGGTACTATAAATATTAGAATTAGATATATATTTTGAAACGAAACAATATCTGTCATCAGTTTATATTCCTTTTTGAATTAACATTATATGATAATAGTATAACCTCTTAAAGAATTACGATGACAGTTACCGAATTAAGCTTTCTCTATCTTCTAAATCCCCCACGTCATTGCGGGCTTGACCCGCAATCCAGCAGCTCGCTGTCTAGCGAGCGCAAAAACATCTCTTGCAAGAAGACTCTAATGCGCCAAAGACTTGGCACACTGGATTATCGGGTCACGCCGTGTCACTCTGAACGAAGTGAAGAAGCTTCTTAGAGGCATAAGACTCTTCACTTCGTTCAGAGTGACACCGTGCTGTTATTCTCCCATCTCAAATTACGGTAAATTACGATGACAATTACCGTAATTAGGTTATAGCTTTATTCCCCCCCCACCCCATCAAACCTTGTCATGCACCTCATCGACAAAAGTTTGGTCTTCCATCGGTGGGCGCACATAGCCCTGCTGGGCGGGACGTTCGTCTAGTACGATTGGTTTAGGTGTCAGATCTTCATAGGGAATTTGTTTAAGAAGGTGAGTGATACAGTTAATTCTGGCGTGCTTTTTAACATCGGATCTCACCACATACCAAGGCGCTTGTTTGATGTCAGTATGGGCGAACATTTGATCTTTAGCTCTTGAGTAAGCTGCCCATTTTTTGCGTGATTCCAGATCCATTGGGCTGAGTTTCCAGCGTTTGGTTGGCGTTTGAAGGCGTTTTTGGAAACGGCGTTCCTGCTCTTCATCGCTAACCGAAAACCAGTATTTAATTAATTTAATGCCTGAACGCACCAGCATCCGTTCAAATTCTGGGCAAGAGCGAAGGAATTCTTCATGCTCATCATTACTACAAAACCCCATGACCCTTTCAACACCAGCTCTATTGTACCAAGAACGATCAAGAATAACCATTTCGCCAGTAGTTGGCAGGTGGGCGGCATAGCGCTGGAAATACCACTGACCCTGTTCACGTTCGGTTGGTGCAGGAAGCGCAACAACACGGCAAATACGAGGGTTAAGCGGTTCGGTAATGCGTTTGATCGTACCGCCCTTGCCAGCAGCATCACGTCCCTCAAAAATCACTACAACCTTTAGTCCCTCATGCTTAATCCATTCTTGCATTTTGACCAATTCCACCTGCAATCGAGCAAGCTCGGCCTCATAACGTGAATTTTTGATTTTCTTACCTTTATCCTCTTGCAAATCTTTATTATCGCTAGACATTATTCACCCTCCTGAATCATAATATTTTAAGTATAGCGCAAATCTTTAACCTTGTCGAACATTCACAATAGCTAAAAATTACGTGGAATTGCTCATTTTCCCTCTTCCCCAAAGGTGATTCTTTGCCTATAAAGCGCACTTAGCAGACATATTATTTTTAATTTTAAGTAAGGCGCAATGCCTTGCTTGATTTTACGCACGCAGAAGAAAGCTAAAATGCCAAAACGTAACGATATAGACACTATTCTCATCATTGGCGCAGGGCCAATTATTATTGGGCAAGCCTGTGAATTTGATTATTCCGGAACTCAAGCGTGTAAAGCGCTTAAAGATGAGGGCTATCGTGTGGTGCTGGTAAATTCTAACCCAGCCACCATTATGACCGACCCTGATTTAGCAGACGCTACTTATATGGAGCCTATTACTCCAGAAATTGTTGCCAAGATAATTGCTAAAGAGAGCAAAGCCTACCCCAATGATAAAATGGTCTTGTTGCCCACTATGGGCGGACAAACTGCGCTTAATTGCGCTCTTTCTTTGCGCAAAATGGGCGTGCTAGATAAATATGATATTGAAATGATTGGCGCAGATGCAGCAGCGATTGATAAAGCAGAAGATAGAGATCTTTTCCGCACTGCTATGAAAAAAATCGGATTAGAAACCCCTCGCTCAATGTTAGCACACAATATCCCCGAAGCTCTTGAGGCACTAGAGGAAATAGGCCTACCAACAATTATTCGTCCCTCTTTTACACTTGGCGGCACGGGCGGCGGCATTGCTTATAATAAACAAGAATACCTTGATATTATTGAAAGCGGTCTTGATGCTTCCCCAACCACTGAGGTTTTGGTCGAAGAATCAATCGTTGGTTGGAAAGAATATGAAATGGAAGTTGTCCGTGATAAAAAGGATAATTGCATTATTATTTGCTCAATCGAAAATATCGATCCAATGGGCGTGCATACTGGCGATAGTATTACTGTTGCCCCAGCCCTCACACTAAGCGATAAAGAATATCAAATTATGCGTGATGCCTCGCTTGCCGTATTGCGAGAAATTGGCGTTGAAACTGGTGGATCAAACGTGCAATTTGCCGTTAACCCAGAAGATGGTCGTCTTATTGTTATTGAAATGAACCCTCGTGTTTCTCGCTCCTCCGCCCTTGCGTCAAAAGCAACTGGTTTCCCCATTGCCAAAATTGCTGCCAAGCTGGCGGTTGGTTACACGCTTGACGAATTAGAAAACGACATCACAAAGGGCGCAACTCCTGCTTCTTTTGAGCCTACTATTGATTATGTGGTTACCAAAATCCCTCGTTTTGCGTTTGAAAAATTCCCCGGTGCTAGCAACCTATTAGGCACGGCAATGAAATCAGTTGGTGAAGCTATGGCGATTGGGCGTACTTTTGCTGAATCTATGCAAAAGGCCTTGCGCTCGCTTGAAACTGGGCTAACAGGTTTTAACGAAACCAAAATTGAGGGGCTTGGCGAAGGCGATGATGAAAATGCTATCAAGGCGGTTTTAGGAACACCAACCCCTGATAGAATATTACATGTAGCCCAAGCAATGCGTTTGGGCATGGATAATGAAACCATCTATCAAGCCTGCAAAATGGATCATTGGGTTTTGGAGCAAATACGTAATATTGTTGATTTGGAAGAAAAAGTGCGTGAATTTGGCCTGCCAGATGATGAAGAAAATTTGCGTTTTCTTAAGGCGCAAGGATTTTCAGACGCACGTTTAGCTGAGTTAAGCAAACAAAGCGCAAGTGATGTGCGCCAAAAACGCCTTCACTTAAATGTGCGCCCAATTTATAAACGCATAGATACATGCGCCGCAGAATTTGCATCTCCTACTCCTTATATGTATTCAACTTATGAAGTGCCGTTTGCTGGTGAAATGGCAAATGAAGCAATGCCAAGCGATAAAGAAAAAATCATAATTCTTGGTGGGGGTCCAAATAGAATTGGGCAAGGCATTGAGTTTGATTATTGTTGTTGTCACGCTGCCTTTGCGCTTTCAGATGCGGGCTATGAAACCATTATGGTGAACTGTAACCCAGAAACAGTTTCAACCGATTATGATACTTCTGATAGGCTTTATTTTGAGCCATTAACTGAAGAAGACGTGATTGAGATTTTAGAAATTGAAAAGCAAAATGGCACTCTTAAAGGTGTTATTGTGCAATTTGGCGGGCAAACTCCGCTTAATTTGGCGCAAGCGGTTGAAAAAGCTGGCGTGCCAATTTTAGGTACGCAACCAGATGCAATAGATCTGGCAGAAGATAGAGATAGGTTTATGTCTTTGGTTGATGAATTGGGTTTAACTCAGCCAAAAAACGGCATTGCCTATTCATTGCAAGAAGCTAGAAAAGTTGCAAGTGAGGTTTCTTATCCTTTGGTCATTCGCCCCTCTTATGTTTTGGGCGGTCGGGCAATGGCTATTGTGCATAATGAAGAACAGTTTGAAAATTACATTCAAACAACTTTAAGCGAATTAGCATCGCCCGAAATTGTTGCGAAATATCCTAATGATAAAGAGGCGCAAATTAATTTTGTGATTGCTAAAAACCCACTATTATTTGATAGTTATTTATCTGGCGCAATAGAAGTTGATGTTGATTGTTTAAGCGATGGTAAAGACGTGTTTATCGCGGGCATTATGGAGCATATTGAAGAAGCTGGAATTCACTCTGGCGATAGCGCATGTTCGCTCCCCCCTCATTCGCTAAGTGATGAAATTATAAAAGAGCTAAAACGCCAAACAACAGAACTCGCCAAAGCGCTAAATGTTGGCGGTCTTATGAATGTGCAATATGCAATTAAAGATGATGAGATTTTTATCATCGAGGTAAATCCTCGTGCTTCTCGTACCGTGCCATTTGTGGCAAAGCTAATTAACCAACCAATAGCCAAAATTGCTTCACGCATTATGGCAGGTGAGCCACTTAGTGGCTTTAATTTATACGAAAAATCCTTTAACCATATTGCCATCAAAGAAGCGGTTTTTCCTTTTGCTCGTTTCCCTGGAGTTGATACGATGCTTGGGCCAGAAATGCGCTCAACTGGTGAAGTAATCGGCCTTGATGTAGATTTTGGCATTGCCTATGCAAAATCACAACTTGGGGCAAGTACCGCTGTACCAAAATCTGGCACTGTGTTTGTTTCGGTCAAAGATAGTGATAAGGCAAGCATCACGCCAGCAATTAAAACCCTTAAAGAAATTGGTTTTGATATTATTGCAACTGGTGGCACACAACAATATTTGCTTGAGCAGGGCATTGAGTGTGAAAAAATAAATAAGGTGCTAGAGGGTCGTCCACATATTGTTGATGCGATGAAAAATGGTGATGTGCAACTGGTGATAAATACCACTAAGGGTACAAAAGCAATTTCTGATAGTAAGACACTACGCCGTGCTGCACTGACTGGTAAAATCCCATATTATACTACCATTTCGGGAGCAAAAGCTGCGGTTAAAGGCATTGTTGCTTATAAAAGTGGTGAACTGGATGTGCGTCCATTACAAGATTATTTTTCTTAAGTGTTTGCTGGTTGCCTTGAAATGGTGATTTTACCCTTTATAAGCCCACTATTAGAAAAATCTCGTAAGCGGCCTATGCTTATTTCGCTAAGTTCCTGACCGCAGGATAATAATAGTTTTTTATCAATGCCAACAATATCTTTTTCAACAATATCACCAGTTTTAAGCAAACCAGGTAATAAAGAAAGCACCATATCATTAGCTTTTTTCTTTTCCTCACTTTCTAACAACTCAATATAACATATTTTGAGAATATCTAGATCATATTCATTTTTATGACCTGCTAAATTCATAAACCCTTCTGCACGAGAACCCAAACCCCCAACAGTAAAATCTGCCAAATCAATTAGCACTTTTAATATGCGGGCGGGATGAGGAATTTCTTTGCCTTCAATACTATCTTTTGGACTTCCAGAGCCATCAAAATTTTTCCGACAATATCTTATTGCCTCAGCAACTCCTCGCATACGCTCAATATTATTTATTAATTGATATGCTGTTTGGGTGCTGTCATCAATTTGCTTTTTTTCTTGTTCGCTAAGCGGCTTATCGAGTGCATATTTAAGAGCTAGTTCATCTGGCAACCCAATAATTCCTAGCGGATAAAGCATTGCCGCAAGATCTAACTCCCAAGGTCGTTCAACATTAAGTTTTGGCACAACTCGCCTTGCCCAGCGTTGTATCTTACCTGCTTTTTGAAACACTTCAGGGCGTGCAAGGGCAAGCACATCGGTAAGCATTTTAATGCTACCAGAAAGTATTTGCTCTTGTTCTTTCTTAGCCAAAAACAGCTCTTGGCTTTTCTCTTCAATCAAAGCTTCAGCTGCAAGGCGAGCTTTTTTTTCTCGATGCAACCTAATTCTTAGAGCAGTTGCACTTAGTTTAGTTGATGCTTTTTCTTGAGAGTAAACATTATGCACTGACATTCATCCTCGCTTTTTAAATCTTCTCTTATGCACTCATATTTGGCACCAAATATTTCAATAGTGCTTTCAATCATGCCTTGCGCCAAACCTCCCATGCCACGAGCAGATTTATAATTTAATATAAGGCCTTTATCGAGCGTTCTTTGGGTTGATATTTGTGGCAATTCTGCACCTTCATAGAGTTTTTGCACTTCAACATGAATATAATCATTCACCTGTTCCAAGAAAGCGCAAGCATCATCAATATTTTCAAAATATTTAGGAAATAGGATTTGAAAGCGAGTAACCAGATGTTTGCCAAAACTTATGATCAGTGTTTTTTCGTCAAGCTTTGTGAGTTTTGAGAGATTACTAACTAATGTAACAATTTCTGAATGATCATAAGTTCCAACAGAAGTATAAGCGCCACCAGAGGGGAGGTCTGAAAGCGCAATCATTTCTTCGGTAGTTTCAAAGCCGAATTTATCATCAACCATTTCTAAAAATTCAGAAAATACAATCCCCTTCAAAAAAAACTCTCCTTTCATAGAATCAAGATATTCATAAAGTTTGTAATCTTCATTTTTGGGAGGCAAGATATAAATAACCATAAAATTATTGTTACGTGCTTTAGCTTATAATCAATGCACTAAAATGGCGGCACTAAAACAGCGTAGGCCTATAAATTTTAAAATAATAAGAAAAATCTTGTAAATGTAGTTTTCTTTCTCTATATAAGAGCAATCGATCACTGCGGCTACACGACTAACAAAAAGCAAATATTGATTTGCACTACGTCTCAATCCAAAATTTTCGATTTATCCGGTTTTTCTCTATGTTGGAGGGAAATCATTTTTTATACTATTCGAAAGGCGACTAACATGGCTACTGGTACCGTTAAATGGTTCAACGGACAAAAAGGCTTCGGCTTTATTCAACCTGATGAAGGCGGCGCTGATGTGTTTGTTCACATCTCAGCAGTTCAATCTTCAGGTCTGAATGGCTTGGATGAAGGACAAAAAGTTAATTATGAAATCGTGGAAGATAGCCGCACCGGAAAATCCGCTGCAAATAATCTTTCTGTTGCAGACTAGTCTGTTGCAAAACTAATAAATAAATTAACTAATATATAAATCATCCGGCATGAATTCATTTTCGTGCCGGATTTTTAACTTACACTATATCTCACTCAATATATCCCAATCAATATATCCCAATTAATTTTAACAATGAAATGCAGGAGATAAAAATGGAAAAAGTCCCAATGACGATCTCAGGGCATAAAATGTTAAATGATGAATATGAGCGCCGCACTTCAAATGATCGCCATACTATCATCAATGCGATCTCAGAAGCTCGTGCGCATGGTGACCTGTCAGAAAATGCTGAATATCACGCCGCAAAAGAGCAACAAAGCCTTAATGAGGGTCGTATTAAAGAGCTTGAAACTCTTTTAGCTTTAGCGCAAGTAATTGACGTTACAAAACTTAGCGGTCCGACTATAAAGTTTGGTGCAACCGTAACTATTGTTGACGAAGAAACTGAAGAAGAACAAGTTTGGCAAATTGTCGGCAATCCTGAATCAGATGCCAATGCAGGAAGGATTTCCATATCTTCTCCTATTGCTCGTGCGCTGATTTCTAAAGAGGTTGGTGATTCTATAGAAGTTAGAGCCCCGGGTGGTGTTCGCTCTTATGAAATAGCAGATGTAAAATATATCTAAATTATTTCGTATAAAACTATTTCTCCCCTTGCAAGATTAACAAAATAGCACATATTCTATGTAACATATTTATAGGATAAAATTATGCACTCAAAACTAATGATTATCGGATCTGGCCCTGCTGGATATACTGCCGCAATTTATGGTTCTCGAGCTATGCTTGAACCTGTTGTAATTCAAGGAATTCAACCGGGAGGTCAGCTAACCATAACAACTGATGTTGAAAATTATCCCGGATTTGCTGATCCGATTGATGGCACATGGCTGATGGAGCAAATGAAGCAGCAGGCCATCAATGTTGGAGCTAAAATAATCAATGATATTATTTTAGAGGTAAAACTTGATAAGCGCCCCTTCACTCTTATTGGCGATAGCGGCACAACTTATACTTGTGATACTTTAGTCATTGCAACTGGTGCACAAGCCAAATGGCTAGGGTTGCCAAGTGAAGAAAAATTCAAAGGCTTTGGCGTCTCAGCTTGCGCTACTTGTGATGGTTTCTTTTATAAAGACAAAAAAGTTTTAGTGATTGGCGGCGGTAACACTGCGGTTGAGGAAGCGTTATTTTTAACCAAATTCGCATCAAAAGTTATCGTTGCGCATCGACGTGATGAGTTTCGTTCTGAAAAAATATTACAAAAGCGCCTATTTGAAAATGACAAAATTGAGGTGCTTTGGGATACTGAATTAGAAGAAGTTTTGGGGACAGAAAAAATCCCACTTTCTGTTACTGGTGCAAAATTGCGCAATGTTAAAACTGGTAAAATAAGCGAACATGATTTTGATGGTATTTTCATTGCCATTGGCCACGCCCCATCAACAAAATTATTCATTGATAAATTAGAAATGAAAAACGGCGCTTATCTTGTTACAGAGGCTGATTCTACAAAAACCAATATTGCTGGAGTATATGCCGCTGGCGATGTAACCGATGACGTTTATCGCCAAGCGGTAACGGCTGCTGGAATGGGCTGCATGGCAGCACTTGAAGCCGAAAAATTCCTTGATGAGCAAGAAATATAATATTTGCTCATCTAAAATAAGGACAATTAAATGCTCGACTGGGATAAATTAAGAATTTTTCATGCAGCTGGCGAAGCTGGCTCTTTCACCCATGCAGCAGAAAAATTGGGCATGAGCCAACCAGCCGTTTCAAGACAGATTTCAGCGCTTGAAGCCGACTTAAAACTCAAATTATTTATTCGCCACGCTAGAGGATTGGTTTTAACAGAGGTTGGCGAACAGCTTTTTCGTACCGCTCAGCAAATGTCTTGGGAATTGGCGCAGGTTGAGGAACAAATGAGCGAAACTCAGTCGGTTCCCGCAGGCCCATTGCTTGTTACAACAACCGTTGGATTAGGCGCTACTTGGTTAGCGCCAAGAATTAATGAGTTCCTCTCGCTTTACCCAACCATTCAATTAGAGATAAAACTTCAAGATGCTGAGCTTGATTTAGCAATGCGTGAAGCAGATATTGCTATTCGTTTGCACCGTCCAACTCAATCGGAAATGATACAACGCAAACTATTTACGGTGCATTTTCATATTTATGCTTCTAAGTCTTATTTAGCCAAAAATGGACAGCCAGATAATGTTGAGCAACTTGATGAGCATAGGATAATTACTTTTGGCGATCCAGCTCCTGCTTTTCTTGGTGATATAAATTATCTTGAGCGTTTGGGGCGCAAAGAAAATTCTCGCCGCCCTGTCGCTCTTAAGGTAAATTCTATCTATGGCATGTTGCAAGCGGTGCGTGCTGGCATTGGCATTGCTATGTTGCCAGATTATGCGACAAGAGGAGAACCAGAATTGGCACGTATTTTAGACGAAGTGGAATTGCCAGAATTTGAAACTTTTTTTGTCTATCCACCAGCTTTAAAAAACTCTAAACGTGTTGCAGTATTTAGAGATTTCTTAGTCAAAAAATCTCGGCAATGGTCTTACTAGTTTTTGGGTCTTACTAGTTTTTGGGTCTTACTAATATTTTTAAGAGCTATGCGTTTTTTGCATAGCTACTATGCACTAATACCGATTGCCAAATCAAAAATCTATCCTTATCTATTATTTAACGATGTGGTCGGCTCCCTCCTCCTCCCTTGCCGCCCATTGTTCCCTCCTACAAAGATTTATTCTTTGTTACCTTAAGCCCTACTCCTAGAGTGGGGCTTTTTTTTACGCAAATAGCTATTCATTTTTTGCATGGCAACTATGTTGAAAACCATATTGCTGAATATAAAAATATATAGCATAAAGTATTTATTATTTAGTTCGGCTCTTCCCTCCTCCTCCCTTAGAGCCAACTAAATTTCAAGGTTAAAGTCGTTCCTCCCTCCTACGACAAACCGAATTAAAAAAGCTCCATCTCTTTTAGAGATGGAGCTTTTTTTTAAGCAAATAGTTTTAAGTATATAGAGATTGATCTTTAATTCCTGAATATAGATGCGCAACTTCTTCGCCATAACCATTAAACAACATAGTTGGCACTCGCTCGCCCGTATGCAAAATTCTTTCTGTGGCTTGGCTCCAGCGCCTATGTGGCACTTCTGGGTTCACATTAGCCCAAAAACCATATTCGTTATTACTACCCTGAATAGAAATTTCTTCCCAAAAGCCAATCGGGCGTTCTTTAACTAGCGAAAACCTGACGATAGATTTTAATGACTTAAAGCCGTATTTCCACGGGACATGTAATCTTATTGGTGCTCCCATTTGATTTGCAACTTGCTTGCCATAAGCGCCAACTACTAAAAATGCCAAATCATTATAAGCTTCTGCTATTGTTAAGCCTTCAACATACGGCCACGGATACCAAGATTGCTGGCGAATACCGCTCGCCATATCAATATCAGAAAAAGTTTCCATTCTAAGGAATTTAGCATCTGAAAGCGGTTCAACTAAATCTAGTAACTTACTGATAGGAAAGCCAATCCAAGGAACTGTCATAGACCAAGCCTCAACACAACGAAGACGATATAGGCGCTCCTCTAAATCCATTTTAGCGATTAAATCATCAACATCAATGGTTAGGGGTTTTTGCACCAAACCATCAATCATTACTTGCCAAGGGCGTGGTTTTAGTTGTTTTTGTGCAGCTTTTGAAATTTTCTTATGTGAGCCATATTCATAAAAATTATTATATTTAAGATTTTCTTCTTCTGGGGTCATTTCTCTATTAATTTTATATTTTTCGTTACGCAATGCAGCTAATTGCAAGCGTTCTTGCTGTGCCAAAGCCCCATGCGCCATGCCAATGAATGGCGTAGCTAAAGCTGTTGCAGCTATATTTTTTAATAATGAGCGCCTATTCATATAAATGTTTTCAGGCGTTGCATCACGTTCTGCTATTTGCCATGATTTTTTGATTTTAATAAGCATATAAACCTCCAATATCTGTAGGAACAGTCCTCTATTATTAGGACTTATTGCAATGCACTTTTAATCACTAATTTGTGAATTAGCTTAAATCAGCGCAAAACTGCTTGAGAATCACCATTGCCATTTCGAGTTGCTCGCTTGAGGCAGCATAGGAAATTCGAATATGTCCTGCCATACCAAAAGCACTGCCATGCACTAAAGCAACGCCCTGCTCTTCTAATAATGCCATCACAAAATCCTCATCAGTTTTAAGAGGCCGCCCTCTCTTTGTGGTTTTACCAAGCAAGGATTTTATTGAGGGGAAAACATAAAAAGCGCCATTTGGAACTAAGCAATCAATGCCTTCAATCTCATTTAGATGATTAACCAGTAAATCTCGTCTTTGTTGAAAAACCTCACGCCATTCATCTAAAAAATTCTGCTTACCATTTAGCGCCTCAAGCGCCGCCCATTGCGCTATTGAGCAAGTGGCAGAAGTTGATTGTCCTTGCAACTTTTCCATTTGCTTTATTAGGACAGATGGAGCTGTGCAATAGCCTATCCGCCACCCCGTCATAGCATGAGATTTTGATAGACCATTCATGGTCAGCGTGCGTTTTGCTAATTCTGGCGCAACCTCTGCCATAGTTGCAAACTCAACCCCATCATAGATTAATTGTTCATATATATCATCACTTAACAGCCAAACATTAGGATATTTCTTTAATACTTTTGCAAGCGCAATTAGCTCATTTTTTGAATAGATAGCACCGCTTGGATTAGATGGGGAATTTAACATCAACCACTTGGTTTTTGGTGTAATTGCCGCCTCTAGGTTTTGCGGAGTAATTTTGAAACCACTGGCAATATCCGACTTAACAAATATTGGCGTTGCATTACAAAAGCGCACAACCTCTGGGTAACTAACCCAAAAAGGCGTTGGTATAATTACTTCATCACCCTCATTAAGTGTTGCGACAAGTGCATTAAAAATTATCTGTTTACCACCCGTTGCCACGAAACAGTCATCAGGGCTAACATCAAGCCCATTATCTCGTTTGAATTTTGCCGCTATTGCTTCACGCAATTCAATTATGCCACCAACATTAGTATATTTTGTTTTACCATTTTCAATGGCTTTGAACGCTGCTTGTTTAATATATTGCGGCGTATCAAAATCAGGCTCACCAGCACTAAGCGAAATAATATTGCGACCTTGATTTCTTAAAGCTCGGGCTTTTTGTGAAATCTTAATCGTAGCTGATGGCTGCATACGCATTAGTGCGCTTGATATAAAATTCATAGTTAAAATTCCTTGCCCCATTCTTGCCTAAAATAAGTCTCTGTTGCCTAAAAGAAGTCTTGTCATTTCCTTTTTTAGCACAAATTATTACCCTATTGGTGTTTAATATTAATCATTATCAACAATCAATTTTGTAACATATAATGTCAAGCCGTACTAAAATAAGCCAGAAGAGACTTCGTAATTTAGCAATTATTTTGCTTATTGCACTAAGTGTTATTATTGTAATTTCTCCAAGTCAAATTACAGATAATCCCATGCTACACATAGCGCAAACTTACTAAATCTGGCTTATTTTACTACTTCATAGTATTTCTCCCTATATTTAATTCTTCAAAAATTTGCTCTTATCGGCAAATTATGGCAGACTATATATCAAGGGAAGAATAACAAAGGGGAGCATAAAATGAGTGTAAAAAATATTTTAGATGATAAAGGTAATTTGGTTTATACTGTTCTTATAGATCAAAAAATCAATGATGCGATAGAAGTGTTAAATAGACACAATATTGGCGTGGTGGTAGTTGTTGATAAAGACAACAGGATTAAGGGCATTTTATCGGAGCGTGACATTATTCGAAAAATGGAAGATCATTCGGCTTCGATCTATGTCGCTCCTGTAAAATCTTGCATGACGGCAGATCCTCTTACTTGCACCAAAGAGGAAACTATTGACGAAGTCATGAACATTATGACCAAATATAAAATCCGCCACCTACCAGTGATTGAGGATAATCGTTTGGCTGGATTAATATCTATTGGCGATATTGTTAAAAGAAAAATCGAGATAAGCGAGCAAGAAGCTAGCGCACTTCGTGATTATATTGCTGGCTAGCTTAAGATTTGTGTCCATCATGATTTATCATAATGTCTAAATCTTTGGCATGATCTTCATTTGTATATTTGTTTTCAATTTGAATAGTTGCAAAATAAAATCCAAATTTATTTTTCAATAAGTCATGCGCCTTTTCGAGTAATTGCTGATTGTCTTTTACATCTTTAACAAGAAGATGTGCAGAAAAAACATTTTTGCCAGAGGTTAGTGTCCAAGCATGAATATGATGTACATCAACAACTTGTTGCAGTTTTTTCAAATCAGATGTTACATCATCAAGATCAATATCTTTTGGTGAGCCTTCCATTAAAATATAGATAGCCTCTTTCATTATGCCCCAAGAAGCATAAAGCAGCACCAAACCAAACGCCATTCCAAGTATGGGATCTATCAGCAAAAAGCCAGTAAACTTGATAACTAAAGCCGCAATAATAATTAGAACCGATCCGATGAATGTCTGCATAACATGCCAAAAAGCGCCCTTCATATTGAGGTCGTCTTTTGATTTTCCATAGAGCAAATATAGCGCAATAAATTCAGTAAATAACCCGCCAGCCGCCGCCCACAACATCGGGGTTGTCGGCAAATCGAGCGGGCTGTTTAGGCGAATTGCCCCCATAACAAGAACCACAAGCGCCATAACAAGCAAAAAACCACCATTAAGAAGCGCACCAACAATCTCTGCTCGCCGATTTCCAAATGTACGTGATTTATCCGCAGGACGGACGGCAATACGAGCAGCAACAAAAGCCAGAACAACACCGCCAACCGCCGAAAAAGTATGAAAAGCATCAGAAATAACTGCGATTGAGCCAGTGTAAATGCCAATAGCTAACTCAATGACAAAATAAATCCCCGTGAGCCAGCCAGAAATTGCCAGTGCTCGTGAATTTTCCTTGTTGAATTTCGGCATTTCATGCCCTGAATGATCCGACACTTTTTATCCTTAAGAAGAAGTTTGAACTTTCCTTACCTCATTTTTCTTAGATTTTGATTTCACTCTCCATGTTTTCAGAAAAGCAAAAAATTGTAGCGTGCTGACAAGCAACACTAAAATGATGAACGGCATTTGCGCCCAGTTTGGCTCTGGTGTTGCTTTATGGAAATCAAGAAAGTGCATAAAAAGAAAATACGCCGTGTGCACAATTATCAACATCCACAACACATAAGAGCCCTGCTGCAAGAATTTCCATACCGTACCAGAGAGAAATCTTTGACTAATATTGTTCGAGCTAAGCGCTAAAATTATGCCGTAGAGCAATGCAACTATACCAATGGCATTGGCTAAACCAAAGCCATGTTGCAGCATTACATACATACCTTCTGGGTGCATTTCAAAGCCAAACAAGCGCATGAAATCCCAATTAACCCAGCCAACAAGAATAATCGTTGTATGAATAATTGCTAATATAACACCATAAATACCTAATTCACGACGCCATTTGGTAATGCTGAATGGAAATTTTATTAAGCGAGATAAGGGGCCAACAGCCATTGAAATAGCTATTAAAATTAAACTCATATCCCCAATAGCACGATTCCATTTGTGCATATCAGACCATTGCGCCCTACTTTCAAGCAACAGATATGTGCCAATTAGCGCAATAATTAGCACCAGCAAATGGCGGCTTTTCCATCCAAAATTAATGCGTTTTTTGGCTTTGATGTTATTTTGCATTTATCTTACTTCTCTCCAGTTTTTATATTAGACACTATATTCTTTGCACTTGATGGAAGCTCACTACAATTTTTGTGGTGTTTATTTCAGCCTTTTTCAATCAATCACATAATCTAAGGCTAAAAAATTAAGCGCAAGACTTATAGCGATAATGATATAAATAAAATCGCTAAAGGTTTTTTTCATTCCAGCAAACATTGATATACCTTTATGTATGATAAGTTACATAATGTGTTCTTGAGTTGCGATGCCGTTTTCAACTTGCAATTCACGCACATAACGCACGATTTTTTCAACGTCTTTTCTGTTAACAGTTTCAATCGCTGGCATATTACCAAATGGCCAGTGGTGCGCTATTACGCCAAATTGTGCCGCACGGAAAAACGCCTCATCAGCATGATGGCCGGGATTATAAGTACCCATTATAAGTGAAGGACCAACGTCAGAGCCGCCAGCATCTGTTCCATGACAAGAAGCGCAACTAGCATTAAATAGAGTCTCGCCTTGTTTTGCCAATTCAGATAGTTGCGGCACTTTCACATCAACTATTTGGCGAGCAGCGCTTGGGTTTGAGCCATCATTATTCTTAAACATCACATAAGCCCCAGCAAGCAAAAACACACCTATCAAAATTGGAACCATCTTGTCTTTTAATTTATCTAACATAATCACATAACCTATTTTAGAATCTTTAGAGAGATATAGATTATGAATAGAGGTTCTACCTACTGGAAGGTCAATATGCCATACTGTTCACAAATACGTGAGCTTGGCGCTTAGAGTTAGCAATACAAAATACCTTACCAACATTACAAAAATTTCATCCTTAAGATAGGTTGCTGCAAGCTAACTTCATTTATATTCATTTCAGATTTTAGGAAGGTTTTTCTGAAATCTTTATGACCTCCCAAATGAAAAGGACTATCCCCATGACTAAGAAAACCCCCCTAATAATCACTGCCGCCATTATTGGCTCTTTAGCTCTAACTTCTCTTGCTCCTGCAGCTTACGCTTTTGGCAGCTCTGGCGGACCAAATGCGCAAGGGCAAAATGCACAGGGACCTGGCAAGCAAATGCAGCAAATGTTTAACCAGATGCACAAACGCTCTCACGCTCAAGAGCAAGGCCAGCGTGGTAAACGTGGTGGCGCTGGTTTTATTGGTGTAGTTTGCAACGATAAAGCTCCTGAAAAGCTGGAAACTCGCTTTGATAGAATTGGCAAAGCACTAGATCTTTCGAGCGAGCAAGAAGCACTGCTTGATGACT
>JAMONS010000132.1 GCA_027065555.1 Hyphomicrobiales bacterium
TGCTTTTTGCATTTTTGTTCCAAGCACGTTTCCAAGCGGTTTTTAGGGCAAAAATCATATGTACTATTGCACCCATAATAATATCAAAAACCCCAATGCGGTTTTTTTCATCTTTAAGAGGATCAATGTTTTTTGCTTTTTGTTTTATGCCAAACCCTGAACTTAAGAAAAGTAAGATAATAGATGGCACAAATAATAGAGCGGAATATAAAAGCGAAGATGGATAAGTTGGTTTAGCGCCCGCAATAAGGCTAACTAAAGAAACAAAACTATCGCCAATAAGACCGCCAAGACCAGTTGGCAATGGCCATGTGCTTGGAGCGGAAATAAAGGCAAAAAATGCAGCGCTAATTATAGATGCAACAAGCCAAGTGCTAAGTTGCATGGTTGGGTGTTTTAATGATTGTTGTTTAATAAGTTGAAACGCCCAAAAAGCTGGCGGAATAATTATAATTAAGCTGGCAATACCAATAAATTGAAAGGCTAAATCAGCAATTATTGCACCTGTTGCGCCAAGCCAATTTTTGGTTGTTTGATCTGTAGCATAAGAAAGCGAAGGGTCACCTACTGACCAAGTGGCAAGCGCAGTTAGAAAAACTAGAATAAAGGATAATAAGATAAAGCCTGCAAGACGTGCAGAAATGTGGACATTAAAGCCTTCATATTTCCTATGATTTTTTTCTAGAAGTGAATTTGTTTTGCTGGCCATTAAACTCAATTTTATGTTTAGTTTTTTGATATTGAGTAAAGCTTAGCAATGCATAGTTAATCTTTGGTTAGTAATTTTAGGGAAAGAGCTCTTTTTCTTACCTAATCGCTCAGTGTTACCCTGAGCGTAGTCGAAGGGTCTTACGAGGCAGATAAGACCTTTCGACTACGCTCAAGGTGACAACAAATTGATGAAAAAACCACCCGCTATTATTTTAGCGGGTGGTTCAAGGGAATTAAGGATTAGCTCTATTAATTAGAACTCAGGGTAGGCCTCAACACCAATTTCTGCTTTATCAAGACCAAGTGCTTCGTCTTCTTCGCTAACTCTAATGCCAATAGTGACTTTTAGAATTAACCAAACAATGGAAGAAGCGATAAAGGTAAATGCACCAATGGCACTAATTCCGATAAGCTGTGTAACATAGCTAGTGCCATCATTGGTTAGAGGAACAATCATTGTGCCCCAGATGCCAGCAAGAAGGTGAACTGGAATTGCACCAACTACATCATCAAGCTTTAGCTTATCAAGAAGAGGAATTGTAAATACTACGATAGCACCACCAATTGCACCAATGAATAAAGCGAACGGAACGCTAGGAGTTAGCGGCTCGGCAGTTATTGAAACTAAACCAGCTAATGCGCCGTTAATAACCATTGTTACGTCAACTTTTTTGTAAATTAATTGCACTAAAATCATGGCAGTTATTGCACCAGCGGCAGCGGCTAGGTTGGTATTTGCAAAAATACGAGAAATATCAGCAACATCTGCAATAGTTCCCATTGCTAATTGTGATGCACCGTTAAAGCCAAACCAGCCCATCCAAAGGATAAACATACCAAGCGTTGCAAGCGGAATAGAGCTACCCGGCATTGGAGTTACCATGCCATTTGCGCCATATTTGCCATTCCGTGCGCCAATGAAAATAACACCAGCAAGCGCTGCCCAGCCTCCAACTGAATGAACAAGAGTTGAGCCTGCAAAATCAGAGAAACCAAGCTCTGATAACCAGCCGCCGCCCCATTGCCACATGCCTGTAATTGGATAAAGAAGACCAGTAAGCACAACAGTAAAAGCTAAAAATGCCCATAACCTTACACGTTCAGCAACTGCTCCAGAAACAATAGAAGCGGTTGCGGCAACAAATGCCATTTGGAAGAACCAATCAGATGCAACTGAATAACCAGCCTCTGCAGTACCAGCCCCTGCTTCTGGGAAGTTTGAAGGTGAGAAAGAGCCAATAAAGCCGCCAGCCTCGCCGCCATACATTACATTATAACCAATTAGCCAGAACATTAGACCAGCAATGGAATAAAGAGCGATATTTTTTAGCGCTTGCATTGAAACGTTTTTCTTACGCACCAAGCCTGTTTCGAGCATGGTAAAACCAGCCGCCATCCACATGACTAAGAAGCCACCAATTAAGAATAGTAGCGTGTTAAAGATTTTGGCATCACGATCACCAAAAACCTCAGCAACAATAGAGCTTATAGCGTCATTTGCAGCACTTGTGGCTTCTTCAGGCGTTGCGCCATTCTCAAGTGCGGCATCTGAGGCTGTTGCACCAATGGCTTCAAGAGTTGAATTTAAGGCTGAATTAACATCAACGCTTTGCGCTAAAGAGGGAGTAGCAAATATAAGGATTGCAAAAAGAGCAAATATTCCTGCTGTGAATTTGTTTTTTATAGAAGTCATTTTCTAAAATCTCCAAAATGGGGGTTAGTTAAAGTGCTGTGTCGCCAGTTTCGCCAGTGCGAATGCGAGTTACTTGTTCAAGATCAAACACAAAAATTTTGCCATCGCCAATTTTGCCAGATTCAGCGCTATTGCGAATTATGCTAACTATATTGTCAGCCTGATCGGCTTTTACTGCGATTTCTAATTTGAGTTTAGGAATAAAATTAACGGCATATTCTGCCCCACGATAAATTTCGGTATGCCCTTTTTGGCGGCCATAACCCTTAACTTCACTAACTGTCATACCATGCACATCTGAAGCGCTAAGCGCTTCTCGTACATTTTCTAGACGTGAAGGTTTTATAATTGCCATCACTAATTTCATAATAATTCCTTTTTTGATATTGTTAATTTTTGTTTATATCGCTTTTATAGATTCAAATTGCGTGCCAGATTCAAATTATTTTTGTAACCCGTTGTTTTTACTTAATAATTACTACTGCTATATAGAGAGATAATGGTTGAAAGCTATAATGACTATATTTATTGCCTAATATTTGGGCAGCAACAGTTGCTTTGGTGAAAAAACAGGCAAAGCTAATTAATTGGTGGGCTATGCTAAAAGTTGTGCTATTTCACAATAGGAATATAATAGATGTTGAACCTTTGAGATCGGAAGAAATAAAGTGGCCAAAAAAAGCAATCAAAAATACGCAAAGAAATATGACATTATTATTGTGGGCGGTGGGCCTGTTGGGCTTAGCATGGCGGCCTGCTTGGCGAAATTTGGCGCAGATCTTAAAGTTGCTATTTGTGATCGTAGAGATTTTGAAGTTCCAACTGATTCTCGTGCCTCAGCGCTGGCGCTTGGAGTTACCAAAATATTTGAAGCGCTTGGTATTTGGGACGAAATATCTAAGCAAGCAAATCCGATAAAAAGCATGGAAATTACTGATTCTGGGGAAAATGATATTTCACGCCCTAGATTTTTGCAATTTAAGGGTGAGGTAGCGCCAAATTCCCCCTTTGCCTATATGGTGCCAAATGTTGCAACTATTGGTGTTTTGCAAAAAGCTATAAAGGGTAAAGTTGAGATGATAAGCCCAATAGATATTGTGGGCTTAAAAACTGATGCCAATTCTGGCTCTCTTATTTTGGCCAATGGAGATGAGCTTGCAGCAAATCTAATAATTGCCGCTGATGGCGCACGTTCAAACTTGCGCCAATTTGCTGGCATAAAGACCACAGGTCATGATTATGGGCAAAGCGGCATTGTTACAACTATAAGCCATGAAAAGCCGCATAATGACACGGCATATGAGCATTTTAGACCCAATGGGCCATTTGCCTCTTTGCCATTAAGGGGTAATCAATCCTCATTAGTTTGGACTGAAAAAACTAAAAACGCCAATCTTTATAAAAATATGGAATATAGCGAACTTGAGCCAATTATAGAAAATGTTATGGGACATAATCTTGGCAAAATTAAAATTGTTGAGCAAGTGCAGGTGTTCCCGTTCAAATTACAAATTGCTAAAGATTTTGTTGCTAATCGCCTAGCCCTAATTGGCGATGCGGCGCACGCTGTGCACCCAATTTCTGGGCAGGGAATGAACCTTGGGCTTAAAGATGTTGCGGCATTAGTGCAGGTTTTAATTAATGCTAAGCGCTTGGGCTTAGATATTGGGGCGTTTGATGTTTTGGAGAATTATCAAAGCTGGCGGCGTTTTGATGTAGCGCTTATGGCTATGGCCACGGATAATTTAGTGCATTTATTTTCAAATGATATTGCGCCAGTTCGTGCGTTACGTGATATTGGTTTAGGGATAGTTGATAGAACGCCATTTGTTAAAAAACAGCTTATTCGTCACGCAGCAGCGATTAGTCCTTTGTCAGGAAAAGTGCCAGACCTATTGCTTGGCCGTGCTTTATGACAGTAATATTTATTGATGCCGATGCTTGCCCAGTAAAAGAGGAAACCAAGAAAGTTGCAAATCGTTTTGGGCTAAAGATTATATTAGTTTCAAATGGCGGTATTAGACCCTCACGAGATCCTATGGTTGAAATAGTGATTGTTGCAAAGGGTGCTGATGTTGCTGATGATTGGATTGAGGCAAAAATAGCGAAAAATGATATTGTTATTACGCAAGATATATTATTGGCCTCTCGAGCTCTTGATAGAGGTGCATTAGCTATTGGGGTAAATGGTAAGGAATTTACCAATGAAAATATCGGCATAAAGCTCGCTATGCGTGATTTGAACCAGCATTTGCGTGAAACTGGTGAGGGTGGTAGTTATAACAAAGCTTTTAGCAATAAAGATCGCTCGAACTTTTTGCAGAATCTAGATCTGATGGTGCGCAAGGCAAAGATATTGTAATTATAGCAGATCTATTTTAATCTATTATATTCTTCATCACTTAAATCATAAGATTCATCAATAGATAAAAGCGGCACTCCATCTCTAATTGGGAAGGCAATGCGAGCGGCGAGTGAAATAAGAGCGGTTTTATCATGACTTAAAATAAGAGCAGTTTTGCTTATTGGACAGACCAATAATTCCAAAACCTTAGTATCTAAGGGTTGATAATGTGCCTTAATTTG
Organism: Hyphomicrobiales bacterium; assembly: GCA_027065555.1. Taxonomy (GTDB): domain Bacteria; phylum Pseudomonadota; class Alphaproteobacteria; order Rhizobiales; family Devosiaceae; genus S141-66. The sequence goes on from JAMONS010000132.1 coordinate 4,991, forward strand.
TTTTTTATAAGTCATTGTAGCATTATTCAAAATTTATTTCACATTAGCAATATGTAATAAAAATAAGTAATTAAATAAATAGTGCAAAACTAATTGAAATTTTTGTTGCAATTATCCTATCAATTAGGCATATAGCCCGAGTTGACTAATTTCAAACACTACTATTGTTTGTAATTAAATAATTGGAGTGCGGGCGTAGCTCAGGGGTAGAGCGAAACCTTGCCAAGGTTTAGGTCGTCAGTTCGAATCTGATCGCCCGCTCCATTTATTTATCTCACGCTAGTTCGCTTCGCTCACGCTCCGATGGGGCAGCGCTAGCGCTGGCGAGCCCAAGGCTCGCTATACTGAGAGATAGAGTGTAAGCCTATTGTTCTAACTGTGCTACTCGTACCTTCCCTGTCTTGAGCAGGGATCTCATCTAATTACACTAGAGACCCCCGATCAAGTCGGGGGAAGTGCTGGTGGTAGCTTGATCTTGTTGCCGTTATTTCTTAACTAACGCATCAAGTAGAAACTGCCCTTCAAGTGCCCCAATAATATTTCTGGCGTGAGCAGTTGCTACTTTTGGGAATATTTCACGCTCCTGATTGGTTTTGTTGGCAATTAATTCTATCAATCTATTATAATGAGCCTCTAGCGATGCTTTAAGGCTTGGAAGAAGGCTTTGTGCCTCAAAATATGATGCTAGGTAGCGTGTCATATCAATATTGCTATTTTTGCTAATATGATTTGGCATATTAGAATAGTGGATGGATAATAGTTTTCTGATTTCTTTTAGCGGTAAATGCTGCATTTGCTCTAGATCTAACTGCTCTACAGGATCTAAAAAGAACGGGGAAACCGCTTCTTCGTAGAGTTCTATTTTAGAGGAAAAATGATGATAGAATGCGCCTTTTGAAAGTTTGGCGGTTTTTAATATTTGATTGATGCCAATACCATTATATCCGTGTGTAAGAAATAGCGGCAAAGCAGTATTAATTAGCGTTTGGCGGGTTTTTTTAGCCGCTGAGGGCACATATTGAAGGTCTGAACTATCATACATTTAATTTGCCTAAAGGTTTTTAAGTCGAATGAAATTCACTGCATTATAAGGAAAAAACTGAGTCAGACCAGTCGGTTTACTAAATAAATTTGTAAATTAAAGAACTGAGAAGTTTTGGTATAGATTTAGGAATTAAAGAAATATGCAAAAAATATCTGTGCAAAATATAGCTAAACAAACTAGTTGGTCTTTTGCCTATGTTGCTTAAAAAGGCATTATTTGCTTGCAGAGGCTAGCGCAATAGAATCTAAAATCACTTTTTTTGCTTCGCTCAAATCACCAATATGATGGATTTTTACCCATTTATTTGGCTCTAAATCTTTATAGTGCGCAAAGAAATGTTTTACTTTTTCCATTTGGATTTTATTCATGTCAGCAATGTCTTTAACATGGTCATAATTGGGTGTTAATTTATGATGTGGCACGCATATTAGTTTTTCATCTATTCCGCCATCATCTTCCATGAATAACACTCCAACAGGGCGAGAGCGCACAACAGCGCCCGGAACGATAGGGCGTGAATTCATTATTATCGCATCAAGCGGATCGCCATCACCGCAAAGAGTGTGTGGTACAAAGCCATAATTACCTGGGTAGCGCATTGGCGTATATAGAAATCTATCAACAACTAAAGCGCCACTTGCCTTATCAAGCTCATATTTTATCGGTTCGCCGCCAATAGGAACTTCAATAATAACATTAATGTCCTCAGGTGGGTTTTCGCCAATAGATATTGCATCAATATTCATTTTATTTCTTTCACAAATTTTGCATTGCTATTGATATTTCATTGCTTTGTCTCTTACACTTATCGCAGAAATATTCCAGCAATAAATATGATTTAGGAGGACGCAATGATTATTAGAACCTATAGAATACTGATTAGCTCATTTATAGTTTTTATATTTGCAGGCTTTGTTAATGCACAAGAGATAAATCCTGAAATTACTTCGGCTTATACTAAAATCAATCTTGATGAATGTTTATTACTAGATGCTGATAATATGGGTGCTAGTTTTGCCTGCCCTGGATATAAGGGTTTTCCGCTTTATGTTGCGGAGGGAGATTTAAGGTTTTTTGTCTCCTATGGTTTTGGCGCATTAGATGAAATAGCGGCAAGACAGACTTTTCCTGCATTTAATTATATTGGTAAAACGCTTGAATGGCGATTAAAACAGATCAATGGTAATTTTATGCCATTTGCTACAATTTTACGCTGGTTTCCAAGTTTTGCAGATGATGAAGGTTATAATGATAAAACTGGTCAGATTCTGGTAGTTACAAAAATTGAGCAAGGAAATACCTGCCATATTGCCTATATTGATACAGAATTAGTGGCGAATGCAAATGAAGTTGCCCGAGATTTTGCAGATAATGAAGCGGTGAATTTTAATTGTGAAATTGATGATATTATGTACGTTCCAAGTTAAAGAATATGAGTTTTGAAATAAAGAAAATTGGCACATATAAGCTACTATATGTCATGGCGGTTGATAATGAATATGGAACTCACTTAGAGAAGCTTTTCACACCGCTTTTTACTGGGGTTGGGCCTGTGGAGGCAGCAATTTCGCTTAGTAAAGAGTTAGAAAAATTAAGGGCAAAAAATAATCTGCCAGATATTGTTATCTCGCTTGGCTCGGCTGGTTCTGCTAGGCTTGAGCAAACTGAGATATACCAAGCAAAATCTATTTCATATAGAGATATGGACGCGTCCCCTTTAGGTTTTACAAAGGGAGTAACGCCATTTTTGGATCATCAGGTAGATATTAAAATGAAACTACAAATTAACGAAATAAAATCTGCTTCTCTTTCAACTGGTGCAAATGTTATTTCAGGCAAAGCCTATAAAGGTATTGATGCTGATATGGTTGATATGGAGAGCTTTGCCCTGCTTCGCACATGCCAAGTTTTTAATATTGCGATGATCGCTTTACGTGGAATTTCAGATGGTAAAGAACAGCTAAATCATATTGATGATTGGACGCAATATTTACATATAATAGATGAGAAATTAGCAAGGACAGTTTCTATTGTAGAAAATAAAATAGTTGAAATGATTTGATAAAGTTTAAGTGATTTTACCTTGTTAAAACTTAGTCCTAATTTCAACATAATGATGCATTCTAAAAATGGAATATATTAATTTACTGGGGAAAGAAATGTCAAAACTCTCTATATTTAACCGCCGCTCGTTCTTAAAAACAAGTGCACTTAGTGTTGTTGCTTTAAGCGCTGGTCTTGTGTTGCCAAAATTATCTGCCTTTGCTAGCGCTGCAAAACTGCACAATAATCCTTTAGCTATTCCAGCGCTTGATATGGGCACTAAGCAGGGTAACAAAACCATTTTTAATCTTGAAATTCAAAATGGAGAAACGGAGTTTTTTAAGGGAGTTAAAACTAAAACTCGTGGGGTTAATGGGGCTTTGCTTGGCCCGACCTTAAGAATGAAAAATGGTGATGATGTCCAGCTAAATGTTAAAAACTCAATCGGTGAAACAACAACGCTTCATTGGCATGGTCTGCATATTCCAGCAAAATATGATGGCGGGCCGCATCAACCGATAAAACATGGCGAAACATGGTCGCCAGAATTTACCATCATGCAAAAGGCGGCCAATTTTTGGTACCACCCGCATTTAATGGGCAAGACGGCAGAGCATGTTTGGCAGGGTATTGCGGGTATGATTATTGTTGATGATGAGGAAAGTGAAAAACTATCATTACCAAAAGAATATGGTGTTGATGATATTCCGCTAGTTTTGCAAGATAGAAGGTTTTTCAAAGATGGCTCAATGACATATAAGCCTTCTCGTCATGATATTATGGCAGGAATGATTGGTGATGTGCCATTAGCAAATGGAACTATTGAGCCTTATTTTGAAGCTAAAAAACAGCTATTACGCTTGCGTCTATTAAATGGTGCTAATGCCTCTATTTATGAGCTAGCTTTTTCTGATAATCGCTCATTTAAGCAAATTGCAACCGATGGCTCTATGCTTGAAAAACCCTATGAGATCAATTCAATCATACTCTCACCGGGTGAGAGGGCAGAAATTGTAGTTGATGTAAGTGGAGGCAATAATTTCATGCTTCTTAGTAAACCTGTTGAGGGCGGTGGCATGATGGGCGGCGGTATGGGCTCGGGCATGATGGGCGGCTCTAGCTCAAGAGAAGAATATGGAATACCATTTAATTTCTTAGAAATTCGTCCTGCAGAAAATTTTCAAAAATCCCCAAGCATTCCAAGCAAATTAACAAATATAAATTGGCTAGATGAAAAGCAAGTTGACAAAGAAAGAAGTTTTTTAATGTCTATGCAAATGGGGCCCATGGCGATGCTTGGGTCAGGTAAGTCACATACGATTAATGGTAAATCCATGGATATGAAGCGCATTGATGAGACAATAAAACTTGATGATATTGAGATTTGGGAATTAAGCAATGATTCTAATTTTGCGCATCCGTTTCATGTGCATGATGTGCAATTTCAAATCCTATCTCGTAATGGCAAAAAACCCCATGCAGGTGAGCGAGGGCTAAAGGATACTGTTTTGGTAAATCCAAATGAAATAGTGCGTTTCATAGCTAAATTTGATGATTTTGCAGATGAAAAATATCCCTACATGTATCATTGCCATATATTGGAGCATGAAGATGCTGGCATGATGGGGCAGTTTTTGGTGGTTTAATTGGTTGGTGTGGATTGTTTTAGACCTTACACCTCTCCACTCGCACTTTCCCTGCCTTGAGCAGGGATTTCGTTAAGGTTGGCAAAAGACCCCCGATCAAGACGGGGGAGGCGTGTGTTAAGTTGAGAGTGCGTGACTAAATACTTCATCTTGAAACCTCACAGTGAGTCTGTCGAACTGCGAAGGAGGATGGCGTAAAGAAAAGCCTATTTCGGCGCTGCTCGGCTGGCTCTTTTCCTATCGTGTGGGCAAAGGTGAATTTTACGCAAACGAATTGATTGTGGTGTAACTTCTACATATTCATCGTCCGCAATATAGCCCAAAGATTGCTCAAGCGTTAGGCGTTTTGGGGTTGTTAGACGCACTGCCTCATCTTTTGATGAGGTGCGAATATTGGTTAGTTGCTTGCCTTTAAGTGGGTTAACCTCAAGGTCATTACCACGATTATGCTCACCAATAATCATGCCTTCATATACTGGCACACCAGAATCGATTAGCATTTGCCCTCTGTCTTCAAGATTGAACAAAGCGTAAGGAACAGATGTTCCTGTGCTATTTGAAATCAAAACGCCAGTGCGACGACCCTGTAGCGCACCCTTAAATGGTGCAAATTCATGAAATACTCGGTTAAAAATTGCTGTGCCGCGTGTATCACCCATAAGTTCTGGTTGATAGCCGATGAGCGAGCGAGTTGGTACGTAAAGCCTTAATCTGGTGCGCCCAATACCAGAGGGTCGCATTTCAACTAATTCGCCTTTGCGCTCAGTGAGTTTTTGCACCACTGTGCCAGAATATTCATCATCAACATCTATTGTAACTTCTTCTATTGGCTCTAGTTTTTGGCCATCTTTTTCTTGGAATAATACTCTTGGGCGGCCAACGGTTAATTCGAACCCTTCACGGCGCATGGTTTCAATTAACACCGCTAATTGTAATTCTCCACGCCCAGAAACAGAAAAACTATCACTATCAGTGCCTTGAGAGATTTCTATCGCCACATTGCCTTCGGCTTCATTGCGCAGCCTGTCGCCAATTACTCGGCTTTGCACTTTTGAGCCCTCACGCCCTGCTAATGGGCCATCATTAATGCGAAAAGTCATAGAAAGAGTTGGCGGATCTATTGGTTGAGCTTTAATTGCTTCGCTGACGCTGACATCACAAATCGTATCGGCAACAGTTGCTATTTCAAGCCCTGCGAGTGAGACAATATCGCCAGCTTCACCAATTTCAACAGGAGAGCGCTCAAGCCCACGAAAAGCCAGAACTTTAGAAATGCGTCCCTTTTCTACCTGTTTGCTATCTCGGTTTAATACTATCACAGGGCCTGTGGCTTTAATTGAGCCAGCAAGAATTTTACCCGTTAGAATACGACCCAAAAACGGATCTCGTTGAATGGTTGTTACCAACATTTTGAAAGCACCAGTTTCAATTTTTGGCGCAGGTACGTGCTTTTGTACTTCATCAAGCAAAGGCCCAATACTATCGCTTGCACCGTTTGGAGTAGTTGCCATCCAGCCATTTTTTGCTGATCCATAAAGCACGGGGAAATCTAGCTGTTCTTCTGAGGCATCAAGCGCTACAAAAAGATCAAAAACCTCGTTTAATACTTCGTCGTGACGCTCATCTGGTTTGTCAATCTTGTTTATTGCAACGATTGGGCGCAAGCCAAGTGCTAAGGCTTTTGCTAGCACAAATTTAGTTTGTGGCATTGGTCCTTCTGCCGCATCGACTAATAAGACAACTCCATCAACCATTGATAGGATACGCTCAACCTCACCGCCAAAATCGGCGTGTCCCGGCGTGTCCACAATATTGATACGCATATCATTCCACAAAAGCGAAGTAACTTTTGCTAGGATTGTAATGCCACGCTCTCTTTCAAGATCATTAGAATCCATCGCTCTTTCTGCAACTTGTTGATTGTCACGAAATACACCAGATTGTTTTAATAGAACGTCGATAAGAGTAGTTTTGCCGTGATCGACATGGGCAATTATTGCAATGTTGCGCAAAGACATGAGATTTACCAAAATATTTGTGAAAAAAAGGGTTCAAGCAGTGCCCTTAAACTAGAGAGGACAAAAGAACAAGCTAAATTGCTCTAACGTAGTTTTTTAAGCAGTTTTTGTCTTATGTTCGTTAATTTTTGTTTTTTGAATTTTTATCTTTTGCTGCAATAATTTTTCAATCGAGTTTTGTGGAAGGGGTGGTGAAAATAAGTACCCCTGCACTTCATCGCAATCTTGCTTAAAAACCGCCCGTAATTGCTCTTCTGTTTCAATTCCCTCGGCGGTAACAGACATATTGAGGCTTTTGCCAATATCAACTACTGCCTTAATAATGGCGATTGATTCTGGTTTTTCATCAAGGGAAGAAATGAATGAGCGATCAATTTTTACCTTATCAAAGGGAAAAGAGCGCAAATAGCTAAGGGACGAAAAGCCAGTGCCAAAATCATCAAGTGCTATACGTACTCCCATTGATTTTAACTTGTGTAAAATCTCTAAATTTCTATCACTTTCAGCTAGTGATACTGATTCGGTAATTTCAAGCTCTAAGCGGCACGGATCAAGCCCAGAATCTTTTAGGGCTTTAGAAACTTGATTTATTAAATCATCATTTGAAAATTGAATTGGCGAAACATTGACAGCTACTCTGACATCATTTGACCATTTAGCTGCACTTTTGCATGCAGTTTGAAGCGCCCAATTACCCATTTCTCTAATAAGCCCTGTTTCTTCTGCAACAGGAATAAACTCAAATGGTGAATAGGTTTTGCCTTTGCTAGTTTCCCAGCGCATGAGAGCCTCGCAACACGAAATTTGATTATCTTTAAGTGAAATTAATGGCTGGAAATGAAGCTGAAGTTCTTGGTTTTTCAAAGCATTTTTTAGTCCCGCTTCAATGGTAATACGTGCTTTTTGTTTATCAGACATTGCTTTTTTAAAGAAACAATAATCCCCACGCCCCTGATTTTTAATATGATAAAGTGCAAGATCGGCATTATGCATTAATGTTTTAGAGTTTTTGCCATCTTTAGGGGCAATAGCAATTCCGATTGATCCACCAATGATAACTTCTATCTCATCTAAACATACAGGTTTGGCTAGCTCGATTAGAATATTTTGTGCAATTTTTTCTACATTAAACTTCTTACAAAGCGGTTTTATTAGGGCGGTAAATTCATCTCCACCTAAGCGTGCAATAAATCCATAATCCTTGATACAATTAGCAATGCGTTGTGAAATAACTTTTAATGTTTCGTCACCTATTGCATGTCCAAAGCTATCGTTAATTGGTTTGAAATGATCTAAATCTACACATAATACAGCCCACCCCTCTCCAGATTTAATATTATCTTCTTTTTCAAGTAGGATTTCATGAAATGCTCGTCTATTAAGCAATCCAGTTAGGCCGTCATGTTTTGCCATATGTCGGATAAGTTCTTCGGATTTATGTTGTTCGGTTATATCCTCATGGGTAGAAAGCCAACCCCCATCTTCTAATGGTTGATGGTTGATAAAAATAATTTGCCCGTTAAGCATAGTTATTGGGCCAGTGCTTGGTTTGTTAGATTTTATCACTTTACTTAGTGTCTTAAGCCGCTGTTTTTTATCAGCAATAGAGACCATGTCATATTTTGCACCATGATCAAGAATATCCCATAGACTTACATTGGGCTTTGAAAGTTTTTTAGGCAATTTATAAAGCTTAGCAAATGGTCTGTTACAAATTACTAGTTTACAATCTTTATCAAACATAGCCAATCCATGGCTCATATTGTTAACTGCTGCATCAAAGCGCATATTTTGTTGCAAAATTTCATCTGTACGTATTTTGATAAGTTTTTCTTTTTCAACTTTCTCGGTAATATCTTCATGTATTGTTATCCAGCCGCCATCATCTAAGGGATGATGGTTCATAAATATTATTTGCCCATTAAGCATATTAATAGGGCCAGAAATAGGTTTATCAGTTTTTAAGACTTCACCAATAATTTCAAAGCGTTGTTTTTTATCGGCAATAGAAACCCTGCCAAATGTTGCATCATGATCTAAAATGTCCCAAAAACTAGTACCTACCTGTGATAATTTTTTAGGTAATTCGTAAATCTCTATATAAGGCTGGTTGCAAATTACTAATTTATTATCTTTGTCAAACAGCGCTAGGCCATGGCTCATATTATTTATCGCTGTATCAAAACGATTGTTTTGTTGTTCAAGTTCAGAGCTTCTAAGCTCTATTAATTTTTCTTTTTGATTTTGCTCAGAAATATCTTGATGAGTTGCCACCCAACCGCCACCTGCCATTGGTTTTCTAATTACTTGAAGAAGCCTTTTGTCCACTTTTTCAATAAAATTATCTGCGGTTGGCGCACCATCAACAAAATCTAGACGCTTTTCTAGAAATTCTTCATCACTTTCATCATCGCTACTCATATTGTGCGCCAAGCGATATTTTAATATATCCTTTATTGGCGTACCAACTTTAATCATTTTTTTGGGAAGACTATAAAATTTGGCATATATGTCATTGCTGATAATTAATTTATGATCTGGTCCAAACATGGATAGACCATGTGACATGTTAGAAATGGCTGCGTTAATCAAGCTGTTTTGGCTAGCAATATGTTTATCTTTTTTCTGCTCAATTTCTTGTTGTTTTATTTCTTCGCTAATATCATGCACAACGCCTATCCAGCCACCGCCCTTAATCGGGTTTTTAAACACTCGAATATGACGTCTCTTTATTTTTTCAACAAAATCTTGATCTGGTTTTTTTGATTTTGCCATTGCAAGGCGGTTTCTTAGGTAGGTTTTAGCGCTTTCTCCTTTTGGGATAAGTCCTTTAGAAATCCTATGGTGAAGGATATCTTCAAATTTAGTTCCTTGCTTTGTTAGTTTTTTTGGAAGTTCAAAAATTTGTGTATAGGCTTCATTACACATTATCAGGAGTTTATTCTCATCAAAAGCGCACAAGCCTTGCGACATAGAATCAAGGGCTGCATTAAACCAGTTATGTTGGTCTGCAATTTGCTTGTCTTTTTGTATCTCGTTTTGTTTTAGTTGTATTTTAGCTGTAATATTTTTTTGAGTTATAATTTGCCCAACATTTGGAACTTTAATAAAAGTAGATTGAAGGATTTTATTTCCAACAGCCCTTTCATAAGTTTGGTTGTCATTTAGCTTTGAAGCTTTCTTCAAAATAGCAGAATATTTTTTATACATAGAAAGGGCGCTAATTCCTTCACTATTGCCATTTTTGACCGACAATTTACACGCCTCTTTAAGTGTTATGCCCACTTTAAGTCCACGCACTTTAGAAAAATACATATTTTCGTATTTTTTATTAAAACTAACTAGCTTTTGATCATCGCTCCAGACGGTGAAAGTGTCAGACATGCTTTCAAGAAAAGCATGGAATAATATGCTATCTAGCTCTTTTGTACCCAGCCGTTTTGTACCAAGGCTTTTAGAGCCTGGTTTCATAGGCTTTTTGCGTGTTTTTTTTACAATTTTAGCCTTGCTATTAACCAATAGAGTGCCCCGAAATTATCATTAAATTGTATGATAACTAAAAGGGCTTAACGATGGTTTAACAACAAATTAACTATATATTATTTGGCTTTTCTTGAAGCGAGTGTTCTTAGGCGAAGCGCATTGAGTTTTATAAATCCTTGCGCATCATATTGATCATAAGTGCCTGAGCCTTCTTCAAAAGTTACTAAATCTTCTGAATAAAGCGAAAAGGGTGAATTGCGGGCAATTACACTTGCACTGCCCTTATAAAGTTTGAGTGTAACTTCGCCGCTGACATATTTTTGGCTATTATCAATCAGTGCTTGCAACATTTCACGCTCGGGTGAGAACCAAAATCCATTATAAATTAGTTCAGCATAACGAGGCATAATTTCGTCTTTTAGGTGTGCCGCACCGCCATCAAGGGTAATAGATTCAATGCCACGATGCGCCACCAGCAATATTGTGCCACCCGGAGTTTCATAAATCCCACGTGATTTCATGCCAACAAAGCGATTTTCGACTAAATCAAGCCTTCCAATACCGTGTTTGCCGCCTAATTCGTTGAGTTTGGTTAAAAAATTAGCAGGTGATAGTTTTTCACCATTGATAGAAATTGCATCACCCTTTTCAAAGCCAATAGTGATAATTTCTGGATTATCGGGTGCATTTTCTGGGTTAACTGTGCGCTGATAAACATATTCAGGCGCTTCAACATTAGGATCTTCTAAGACTTTGCCCTCAGATGAAGTATGAAGCAGGTTCGCATCAACCGAAAATGGCGCTTCGCCTCTTTTATCTTTTGGTACAGGAATTTGATTTTTCTCGGCATATTCAATTAGCTTTGTACGGCTTTGCAAATCCCAAATACGCCATGGAGCAATAATTTTTATATCAGGATTTAGCGCATAGGCGGCTAATTCAAACCTAACTTGGTCGTTGCCCTTGCCCGTTGCTCCATGAGATATTGCGTTCGCTCCTGTTTCTTTTGCTATTTCAACTAAGCGTTTTGAAATAAGCGGGCGGGCAATAGATGTGCCTAATAAATATACCCCTTCATAAAGCGCATTGGCACGAAACATTGGGAAAACATAATCTTTTACAAATTCCTCACGCAAATCCTCAATATAAATCTCTTTAATGCCCATCATTTCAGCTTTTTGCCGAGCTGGCTCTAATTCATCACCTTGCCCTAAATCGGCAGTGAAAGTTACGATTTCGCAACCATATTCATTTTTTAACCATTTAAGAATAATGGAAGTATCAAGGCCGCCAGAATAGGCAAGAACTACTTTTTTAATATCTTTGCTCATGATTGTACCTTTAAGAACTTGTTGCTTAATGAGGTTTTATGCCAGAGTGAGCAAAAAATAAACATTATTTTTTATTTCTTTTTATTCGCTCGCTTGCGGATTTTAACTGCCCACAAGCCGCATCAATATCTCGCCCTCTTGGGGTTCTTATCGGGGAAGCATATCCTGCTCGATTTACAATATCACCAAAGCGCTCAATAGTTTCCCAATCTGAACATTCATAGGGCGAATTTTGCCAAATATTAAACGGAATAAGGTTTATTTTAGCAGGGATATTTGCCAATAAACGCACTAATTCTTTAGCATCTGCATCACTATCATTAACTCCCTTTAGCATGACATATTCAAAGGTAATTCGGCGAGCATTGCTTAGCGAGGGATAGGTGCGACATGCTTCAAGAAGTTCAGCTATTGGCCATTTTTTATTTATTGGAATAAGTTCATTGCGTAAATCATCACGCACCGCATGTAAGGAAATCGCTAACATTACGCCAATTTCTTGCCCAGCTGGCTTTATTTTTGGTACAACGCCAGAGGTTGAAAGCGTGATGCGGCGTTTTGAAAGCGCTAAGCCATCGCCATCTGAAATGATTAGCAATGCTTGTTTTACATTATCAAAATTATATAGTGGCTCACCCATGCCCATCATTACAATATTTGTTATGGCACGGACATTTTCATTGGGAATTAAACCGTTGCTTGGGCGTTTTTGATTTGGGAAATCACCAAGCAGGTCTTTTGCCATTAAAACTTGCGAGATAATTTCACCAGCGCTTAGGTTTCGCACCAGTTTTTGTGTGCCAGTATGGCAAAATGAGCAAGTTAAGGTACAGCCAACTTGGCTTGAAACACAAAGCGTGCCTCGAGATTTTTCTGGAATATAAACGGTTTCAACATCAACTGGCGCAACTAATGGATTATTTTTATCAAAAAAACGAAATAACCATTTTCTTGTGCCATCTTTTGATATTTGCTCTGAAATAAGTTCAGGCCGATTAATATAAAAATGCTTTTTAAGCTCTAAGCGAAAAGGCTTAGCTATATTGCTCATCAGGTCAAAATCTGTGACCCCATTAACATAGAGCCAGTTCCAGAGCTGGGAGGCACGCATTTTTGCTTGTTTATTATTTAAGCCTAGTTTCTCAAGTTCAATAATTATTTCTATCTTTGAGAGATTGATTAAATCAATAGGCATTATTTGGCTAAGTTGTTTTTCCATAAAAGTGCTTTAGAGCAAAAACATATAAATAATCAAATAGATTTAATTACAAGCTCTATCTATCGAACGTGAAGCGGCGGTAACGCCTGATAATGAGAAGGTTTGGACTACATTTACATTATCTTTTGTCATGCCTGCAATATTAATGCTTGAGCCAGCTCGCATTTGACCGGCAACATCTTTGCTTTTTTCTCTATCAGCCAGCCATGCCGCATCATCCTTGGTGAATAACTCATAGGATTGCCCACCTATAATGAGCTTTGCTTCGCTATTTGTAGCAAAAGTAAAACCCGCTACAAAATTAAATTCATATTGGATATTTTCTGATGGGCGATGGGTGAGATAAATATAGGCTTGTTTATAATTTTTAGGCTCTGGTTTAACGCTTTTTGGCTTTGATAAGACAAAACATAATTTTCCACTCCCCTGTGATGTGGAATAAGCTGACCAGTCCTTAAAATCACCTAGTAATTGTACTGATTGTGCCTGTGCTCCAGTGAGCGAAAGGGCAATTAAAATAGCGCCAGTGCTTATAAGTTGCACTAATTTTAAGGGCAGTTTTGCCATTTATAAATCCAATTTGGCTAACTCGAACTATTTACAGGTCTTATCTAATTCAGCGATTGCTGCTGTTACACCAGAAAGCGAATATGTATCAGTTGTGTTTGTTCCGCGCTGCGATGTGCCTTTAACAATTAGTTCTCTACCTCGTTTCATGCCATCAACAAAAGCTCTTTCGTCATTTGTACTAGCAAGCCAAGCGGCAGATCCCTCAATAATCATTGCATATATTTTGCCGTCAAGAATTGCTGAAGGGTTTGAACCTGCCTTAAGAGGATAACCAACAAGAGTTTGGATTTCGTTTTTTGTGCCCAAGCCTTTGCGATTAATCACTAAAAAATGAATAGGATCACGATTAACATTTGTTGGCTGGCTTTCTTGAGGTTGGGAGGAAACATAGCATATTATACCATTTGCATCTTTCCCCTTCCAAGCAGTCCAGTCTTTGAAAGTTCCAAGATTTGTAGCTTCTTGGGCAAAGGCCATTGGTGCGCTAATAAACGTCAGCACAGCGACAGCAAAAGCACTAATATTTCTTATGGATTTAGCTAATTTCATTTTCATTACAAAATTTCCCTTTTGCTTAGAATCAATTTTGTTTCATTCTAGTGTTGTTAAAGTTACTAAGAAGCAAATTTTAATCAAATTTAATATATTTTTACAATATTTTTTATAATGTCATCAATATGGCAGTAAAGATTATTTTTGCATCATTTATGCTTTAACCAAGTAAAGATGACTAGAAGGTGAATGATCTATTAATTTTATTTATTTGTAGTGATAAATACTAATATTTATTAGTTCCTTGACATGGGATAATAATTTCAAGTTAATAATAATATGATGTTTTTGGCATAAATAAAACAGGAGATATTAAAATGGCTCATGTGGTAGTTTTGGGAGCAGGATTAGGTGGGGCTATTATGGCCTACGAAATGAAGGAGCAGCTTCGTAAAGAAGATAGTATCACCGTTGTTACAAAAGACAAGAAATATCATTTTGTGCCGTCAAATCCGTGGGTAGCAGTCAATTGGCGCACGCGTAAAGATATTGAAATTGATCTTCGACCAGTAATGGAAAAACATGGCATTGGTTTTATTTCTGAGGCGGCGACAAAAATCATACCTAAAGAAAACAAAATAGAAACGGCTGATGGCGAGTCAATTACCTATGATTATTTAATAATTGCAACGGGTCCAGAGTTGGCATTTGATGAAATTGAAGGGCTTGGACCTGAAGGTAATACGCAATCTGTTTGTCATATTGATCATGCGGTGCAAGCTGGCAAGGCATTTGATGAATTTTGCAAAGATCCTGGACCTATTGTAGTTGGCGCAGTGCAGGGGGCTTCGTGTTTTGGGCCTGCTTATGAATTTATGTTTATTCTTGAAACCGAATTACGAAAACGTAAAATCCGTGATAAAGTGCCAATTACTTATGTAACCTCAGAGCCTTATATTGGGCATCTTGGGCTTGATGGGGTTGGTGATACTAAAGGTTTGCTAGAGAGCGCAATGCGTGACAAGCATATTAAATGGATGACTTCTTCTAAAATACAAAAAGTTGAAAAAGAGGTTATGCACGTAGAATCAATTGGAAAGGACGGTAATTCGACAGGCATTACAGAAGTGCCATTCAAATTTTCAATGATGTTACCAGCTTTTCGCGGTATCAAACCACTGATGGGGATAGATGGACTGGTTAATCCGCGTGGTTTTGTTATAGTTGATGAACATCAACAAAATCCAACTTATAAAAATATTTTTTCGGTTGGTGTTTGTGTTGCTATTCCGCCGATTGGTCCAACACCTGTTCCCGTAGGAGTGCCAAAAACCGGCTTTATGATTGAGTCTATGGTAACGGCGACAGCGCATAATATTGGACAATTGGTACGTCAAGAAGAGCCAACTCATCAAGGCACATGGAATGCTTTTTGTCTTGCTGATTTTGGTGATGGAGGCATTGCCTTTATTGCACAGCCACAAATTCCCCCTCGTAATGTTAATTGGTCATCAAGTGGTAAATGGGTACATATGGCAAAAGTTGGTTTTGAAAAATATTTTATGGGTAAGATGAAGCGCGGCAAATCTGAACCATTTTATGAAAGTGCGGCTATGAAACTGCTTGGGCTTGATAAGATAAAAAAAGTGACAAAAGATAAATAGTCAATTATTTCAAAATAATTATATTAATGCCTCGCTCAGGATTGAGTGGGGCATTTTGTTTGAAATTAAGTTAAATAATAGCATTGCTCTATAATATATGGTCCGCCCCCTATTGATGGTTTTGCTGAAAAAACACAATAATTATCAACAGTAAAACTAAGCGGTTTTGTGAAATTATTTATTGCAAGATAATTGGCAATTTCATCGCTTTTATTTTTTTGCTCACGTTTAGAATTGGCGCGATAATAGCTAAAGCGTGCCAAAGTAATATGAGGGGTAAATTTTCTTGCTTCTATCTCTATTCCAAGTAATTGCAATTTATGGAGTAAGGTATTTCTTAGCTGAGTAAGCGCCTCATTTTGTTTGATATTGGCAATAAGTGCGCGTGGTTTTTTATGTCCAAAGACATCAAGCCTATCAATTTCTAACTCAAAAGGCTCACCAAATTTAATTTTCTCAAATACGTGAGTAATTTGTTGAGCTAATATTTCATCAATATCGCCAATAAAACAAAGGGTAATATGGAAGTCATTTTTATCTATAAAGCGTGCATTTGCTATTCCAACTTGCCTTAATTCTAAAAGGCTGGCAATCTTGTTTGGTATTTTTATTGCGGTAAATAATCTGGGCATCACAAAAAATTTAAGTTTGTTTGTGTAATCACCTTGAAATTGTCGCATAACATAGTCATATTAGGCAAGATTATTTATTCACTAAACAAAAGGTATAATAATGGCACAATTTGATCGACAAAATGTAAGGTCACAAACAGGCTCAGCGGCAATGATAGATGAGGGTTTGCGCTCTTATATGCTTAAAGTTTATAATTATATGAGCATTGGGCTTGGTATTACTGGCGTTGTTGCTTTTTTCTTTAATCAATGGGTTATGTCAGATCCAGCAATAGCGCAAATTGTATATGGTAGCGCTCTAAAGTGGGTTATTATGCTTGCGCCTATTGCTTTTGTTCTGGTTTTATCATTTCGCATCAATAAAATGAGTGCCGCAACGGCGCAACTGACCTTTTGGGCATTTGCAACCGTCATGGGGCTTTCGCTGGCCTCCATTTTCTTAGTCTATACAGGCACTTCAATCGCACGTGTGTTCTTTATCACAGCGGCAACATTTGGTGCTATGAGCCTTTATGGATATACAACAAAGCGTGATCTAACTAATTGGGGCTCATTCTTATTTATGGGGCTTATCGGTATTATCATTGCTATGGTTGTAAATATTTTTATGCAATCTTCGGCTTTAGCATTTGGTATTTCGGTTGTCGGTGTGTTGGTATTTGTTGGGCTTACTGCTTATGATACGCAAAAAATCAAAGAAGAATATCTAGAAACTGATGGGCATGAAATAATGGGTAAAAAAGCCATTATGGGTGCGTTGCGTCTGTATCTTGATTTCATCAACCTGTTCTTGATGTTGCTTCGTCTATTTGGCAACCGCAATTAAATATGGTTTGTGCATAAATATTTGCATATTTAGATATTGAGTTTATTAAATTATTTCCGCACCTTAGATAATCTGAGGTGCGGATTTGTTTTAGGTTAAGGCAATGACAGATAATATAATTTTACGCCGCTTTGAAAAAACCGATGTACCAGATATTCATAAAATTTATTCTTATTATGTCAATAATTCGGTGGTTACATTTGATATTGATGCGCCTAGTGAAAAGGCAATAGAGAAAAAATATTTTGACATTGCGAAAAAAGATCATCCGATAATTATTGCGCAAGTGGACAATGAGGTGGTGGGATTTGCTTATGCTTCAAATTTTCGTCCTCGCCCCGCCTATCGCTTTACTTGTGAGAATGCGATTTATATTGATAATAATATGGTGGGTAGAGGAATAGGGGATTTATTATTAGCTGAATTGCTTAAACAAGCAAAAGATTTTGGCTTTAATCAAATGATTGCGATAGTAACAGCAAGCGCTAATTCTTCGATTAAACTGCATAAAAAACATGGCTTTGAAATATTGGGCGAGTTCCCTGAATTGGGCTATAAATTTGATAAATGGCACTCAATTATTCATATGCAAAGAAAGCTTTGAATAAAATAGTTACAATTTAGTAAGAAATAATCGCTTTTTGAACACAATATGCCCTAAAAAATGTCAAATTAAGCAATCATATTATGTTTGTTGCCGTGAGTACTCAGAGTTGGGATTGATAGAGCCCCCAAACCATGAAGTCCTAACTTTGGCAGGCCTTAATTGGGTCTAAGGCAATTTTTGACGCTCTCATGTTCTTGCCAACATGGGGGCGTTTTTATTATAGGTCCTATCTTCTAGTTATGGGTCAATTTATTTAGCGAAAATATGAAGTTGCGCCAAGAATACGACCCGGTAATCCGTTAAAATCTTCTTGTAATATAATAGCAAACCCTTTGTCATCTTCTTGCAAAATTTGAGTAAAAGGTAATTTAATATTCACGCCTTTTTTTGGATTCCACATTGTAAGTGCTCGGCGCTCATTTGCGATATTTGAATAGGTGAAAACCTTACCAGAATTTTCACCACGTGTAATTTCTACTTCTCTAGTTGATTTAATATTAACTAACCAAATTATAGCTTCGCTAAGTTCTTTATTACTTGAAATAGATATTTCAAGATAATCATCGTCATATTTTATATTTATAGGAATAAATAATTTGGCGTTTGATAATATTTTATCTATTGCATTTGTGTTTGAGCCAACGACATCTTTAGTGCCATTAATCATTAATTGCGGGGTGTATATGTGATTGGTTTTTTGAATGCTAGAATAAGCTCTTTGTAAATTAGAATTTTCAGAATTGGCAAAAATATCTTTCCAGCCAATATAGTCCCAATAATCAACATGATAGGCAAGCGCAATAATATCTTCCCTCTCGCCTAATTTCTTGAGCAACTTATCAGCTACTGGGCAAGAAGAGCACCCTTGTGAAGTGAAAAGTTCGAGCACTGCTATTGGTGAGGTCTTAACCTCACCAGCTTGCGCCAAGCCAGTTAATAAAAAAGGCAGTGCAATAGAAAATAAAATTATTTTTTTCAAATTAAAATAAAAAGCACGCATATTATTTCTATAAAAGATGTTTCCAACAAAGGCTAGTAACAGATAGGTGAAAGCAATTTGAGAAAAGAGATAAGTCCTTATGAAACTAAGTTTCTAAGCACATATTGCAAAATACCACCATTTTTGAAATATTCTAATTCATTTTCAGTATCAATGCGGCAAAGAGTTTTTATGGTTTTTTCTTCACCATTTGCAGAAATAATTTTTACCTTCACATTAGTACGAGGTGAAATATCACCAATATGCTCAATGCTAACTTGCTCATCACCGCTTAGCCCCAGCTGTTCCCAGCTCTGACCATCAATAAATTGCAATGGCAAAACACCCATGCCAATTAGATTTGAGCGGTGAATTCTTTCAAAACTTTGCACAATAACCGCCCTTACTCCAAGCAATAATGTGCCCTTTGCCGCCCAATCTCTTGAAGAGCCTGTGCCATATTCTTTGCCAGCAAAAACAACTAGTGGGGTGTTATTTTCCTGATATTGCATTGCCGCATCATAAATTGGCATTTGCTCGCCGCCCAAGCCAACAGTAAAGCCGCCCTCAACGCCCTTTACCATTTGGTTTTTAATGCGAATATTGGCAAATGTACCACGCATCATAACTTCGTGATTGCCACGTCTTGAGCCATAAGAATTAAAATCTTTTGGTTGAACTTGGTGCTCAATTAGATATTTACCAGCTGGGCTATCTTTTTTGAATGAGCCAGCGGGGGATATATGATCTGTGGTAATAGAATCAGCAAATAGACCCAATATGCGAGCATTTTCTATATCTTTAATTGGTTTTGGCTCTAATGTTAGACCCTCAAAGTAGGGTGGGTTTTTAACATATGTAGAAGATGGGTTCCAATTATAGGTTTCACCACCACTAACCTCAATATTTTGCCAATGTTCATCACCCTTGAACACGTCAGCATAACGATTTAAGAACATATCTCTGGTGATAGAAGAGCGAACGGCCTGAGAAATTTCT
Organism: Hyphomicrobiales bacterium; assembly: GCA_027065555.1. Classification (GTDB taxonomy): domain Bacteria; phylum Pseudomonadota; class Alphaproteobacteria; order Rhizobiales; family Devosiaceae; genus S141-66. The sequence continues at coordinate 24,545 of JAMONS010000132.1, forward strand.
TCATTGCTTGGCCAAATATCTTTTAGATAAACGGGATTGCCATTTTTATCATTACCAAGAGGTTCGCTAGTAATATCAACATTTAGCGAGCCAACAATAGCATAAGCGACAACAAGAGGCGGGGAAGCAAGGTAATTGGCTTTAATATCGGGGCTAATGCGCCCTTCAAAATTGCGATTGCCTGAAAGAACTGAGCAAGCAACTAAATCATTTTCTTTAATGCTCTGAGAAATATCAATATCTAGTGGCCCTGAATTACCAATGCAAGTTGTGCAACCATAACCAACTAGATCAAAACCCATTGCATCGAGATCATCTTGTAAGCCTGCAGCTTTTAGATATTCAGTTACAACTTGCGATCCGGGAGCAAGGGAGGTTTTTACCCAAGGTTTGGTTTTTAGCCCTTTCTCCATTGCTTTTTTAGCTAAAAGTCCTGCTGCAATCATTACAGAGGGGTTTGATGTATTGGTGCAAGAGGTGATAGCGGCAATTACAATATCACCGTGCGAAAGCGTGTAATCTTTATTTGCAACATTAGCATTAGGATTATCGCTCTTATTAAATTCGCCTTTAAGGTCTTCAGAAAATTTAGACTTAGCATCACTTAGTGATATTCTATCTTGTGGTCTTTTTGGCCCTGAAATTGACGGTACAACAGAACTTAAATCAAGCCCTATAGTGTCAGTAAAAACAGGGTCAGCACTTGAGTTATCACGATACATACCTTGCGCTTTGGCATAGGCTTTTACCAATGTAATTCTATCCTCATCACGCCCTGTAATTTTAAGATAATTTATCGTATCTTCATCTATTGGAAAAAAACCGCAAGTTGCGCCATATTCGGGTGCCATATTGGCAATAGTTGCCATATCTTCCAGCGTTAGATTATCTAAGCCCTCACCATAAAACTCAACAAATTTACCCACCACGCCTTTTTTGCGTAACATTTCAACTACTGTAAGCACAATATCAGTAGCAGTGATGCCCTCAACCGCTTTACCTGTTAGCTTAAAGCCAATAACTTCAGGAATAAGCATGGTTATTGGTTGTCCAAGCATAGCAGCTTCTGCCTCAATGCCGCCAACGCCCCAACCAAGCACCGCTAGGCCATTAACCATTGTAGTGTGGCTATCTGTGCCAACTAAACTATCAGGATAAGCAATGGTTACGCCATCAATTTCGTTTGTCCAAACCGTTTGCGCTAAATATTCAAGATTTACCTGATGAATAATTCCAGTTCCCGGAGGCACAACAGAAAAATTATCAAATGCTTCTTGTCCCCAGCGCAAAAATTCATACCTCTCGCCATTGCGTGAATATTCAAGTTCAACATTTTTTGCAAATGATGATGGAGTACCAAAATTATCAACCATTACCGAGTGATCAATCACCAAATCAACAGGCACTAGGGGGTTTATTTTTTGTGGGTCTGCGCCAAGTTTTTTTGTTGCATCACGCATTGCTGCCAAATCAACAACTGCTGGCACACCAGTAAAATCTTGCATTAACACACGTGAGGGGCGAAATGCTATTTCGTGGTTTGAGCTTTTAGTTTCTAGCCATTTAGCTATTGCTTTAATATCAGCTTTTTTAACTGTGTTATTATCTTCAAAGCGCAATAGATTCTCAAGTACCACTTTCATTGAGTAGGGTAATTTTGAAATTCCTGTTAATCCATTTTTTTCGGCTTCAATAAGCGAGAAATAGACATATTCTTTGCCATTTATATTTAGAATTTTGCGACATTTGAAACTATCAATGGATTGATTTTGCATGTTTTAGCACCTTAATTTTTACAGAAGTGAATCATCTGCTTGCCTTATAGAGCAAACTTGATGAAAAAATCAAATATTGCTGTAATTTTCTAATCAAGAAATTGCTACTTGCCTCAAGAGACAACTTGTTCTTTAAGTGTTTTATATTATTTTTTTTAAGAGAGTTAACTTGCCAAACAAAGAAGCATACTCGTCACAACAACTAAATGTGAGCAAGCTAAGCCTTATTCGCTCTGAGCGTTTAATATTATCTGATGTTAATTTCAGCGCTAAATCGGGAAGCGGCATATTTTTGCGCGGGGATAATGGGGTTGGCAAAACTACTCTTTTAATGGCTATTGCTGGTTATTTACATATTGGTGCAGGTAAAATTACTTGGGGAACAGATAATAATGAAGAGGAGAATTCTTTAATAGAGAATCTGCATTTCATTGCGCATCAAGATGCCATCAAGCCAACGCTTAGCCTTAAAGAGAACCTTATGTTTTGGTGTAGCCTTTATGGCGGAGCGCCAGAAAAAGTAATTGATGCCCTAAAAATAGTTGGACTTTCTCATGCTATTGATTTTGAAGCAGGGTTACTATCGGCAGGGCAAAAAAAACGATTAAGTTTGGCAAGATTATTGGTAGCAAATAGAGCGCTTTGGTTGCTTGATGAGCCTACATCTTCGCTTGATAAGCAGGGCGATGAATTGGTTGTTAGTCTGATTGATAATCATCTTGAAAGGGGTGGTATTGCCATTATTGCTACTCATTTAGATCTAAATATAAAAAATGCTAAAACCCTTATATTGGAAAAAGCTAATCAATATGGAGAAATTGCATGAAGGCTTTTTTATCCATCATTAGGCGTGATATAAAATTAGCTACCAGCTCATTTGGTGATATGCTTACTTTAGTATTATTTTTTATAATGATTGGGGTAATAGTTCCAATAGCTATTGGGCCTGATAAAAATCTATTAGCCTCAATAGCCCCCGGTGTGATATGGATTGCTGCCTTTTTATCTTCACTGTTAGCGCTTGATAAAATGTTTCGCCAAGATTTTGATGATGGCTCATTATTAGCCATGCGCCACGCTTCTATTTCATTTGAAGCAATAGTATTTGCAAAACTTATCGCCCATTGGCTAACCTCAATATTACCACTAATTATCGCCACTCCAATGCTTGCTTTAATGCTCAATATGAATACACAGATTTTAATATATACAATTATTTCTTTGCTTGTTGGCACGCCAGCGCTTATTTCCTTTGGGGCAGTTGGGGCGGCAATTACTGTTTCGCTTAGGCGGGGCGGGCTTATTGCACCAGTGCTTATTTTGCCACTTTCATTGCCGATCTTAATTTTTGGTGTTTCAGCAATAAAGTTGGGAACAGGCGCAGGTACTCAAAGTGCTGCTTTGTTAATTTTAGGGGCAATATCTCTTATAACGGTTGCATTCACTCCGTTTGCTAGCGCACTTGCACTTAAGCTAACACAGGAGTAAACATGAAAAAACATTTCGAATGGAAAAATAAATGACACAAAAAATTGATCCGCTTAAAAAAATGAATTGGTTTGATAGGATTGCCCATCCGGGGCAATTTCTTAAATGGTCACGTTATTTAATTTTGCCGCTAGCAATATTAAGTGTTATTTTATTTGGGGTTGGTCTCTGGTTTGCATTTTTTAATTCTCCTGAAGATTACCAGATGGGCGATACGGTTCGCATAATGTATATTCATGTGCCAAATGCTTGGTTAAGCCAGCTGGTCTATGTGACGATGGCAGTTTCTGCGATTGGCACTTTGGTTTGGCGGCATCCGCTAGCCGATGTTGCAATGAAAGCTGCCGCACCGCTTGGTGCAGCTTTTACCACTATGGCATTATTTACTGGTGCTCTTTGGGGGCGTCCAACTTGGGGCACTTATTGGGAGTGGGATGGGCGTATGACAGCAACGCTTATATTGCTCTTAATGTATCTTGGCATAATTGCCCTTTGGCGCTCGTTTGATGATCAATTACGTGCGGCAAAACTTATCGCTATTATTGTTCTAGTTGGCACGATAAATATCCCGATAATTAAATTTTCAGTTGATTGGTGGAATACACTTCATCAGCCAAGTATTGTCAGTTCTGAAGGGCTTTCAATGCCAGCTTCGATTTATACTCCGCTGTTAATAATGATGCTTGCCTTTACGACCCTTTTTGCTTTGTTACAAACCAATGCAATGCGCACTGAAATATTGCGCCGTAAAGCTGATAGGCAATTACGCAAAAGCTTAAATAAAGAGAATGGATAGTATGATGATAGACTTAGGACCACATGCCTCTTTTATTATAATTGCATATTTGGGAGTGGCTATTGTTACTTTAGCGCTAATTATTAGCAATATTGCTCAATATAAAAAACAAAAGAACCGTGTTAAGTCGTTTGAGGATAAGGGCTAAACAATGAAACGAATATTATTTTTTGCGACCCCACTAATATTGTTAATAGGTATGTTAATTTTATTTGCCACCAATATTGAGCGTGATAGCTCAATTATTCCTTCTGCCCTATTAAATAAGCCAGTGCCAGAGTTCACCTTACCAGCGGTTAAAGATTTGGTGCTAGATGGCAAGGTGATTGAGGGTTTTGCAACTTCTGATATGTTTGGTGAAGTTTCTGTGGTTAATGTTTTTGCTTCTTGGTGCGCTCCTTGTCGGCAAGAACACCCATTTTTAATGGAATTAGCGGCAATGGATATTGCAAAAATCTATGGCATTAATCAAAAAGATGCGCCAGAAAACGCTCGAGCTTTTTTAGAGGAATTGGGCAATCCTTATGCAAAAGTTGGCGCTGATAATGGGCGGGTTTCTATTGAATGGGGGATTTATGGTATTCCTGAAACTTTTGTCATTAACGCTAAGGGAATTATCACCTATAAACATGTCGGCCCTTTTACTCGTAAATCATATGAAACCTCGCTTTTGCCAGCGATAAAAGCTGCAAGTGAAGAGCCGAGCGAAGAGTTAAGCGAAGAGCAATAATTATATTGACTTTATCTTTATTTTGTCCCAATAAGCACCTAACTTTACTATAGGTGAAATATTTGAGCCACTAGCATATTCAAGAAATATGCAGTCCACACCCGTCAGCGCAGTGCGCCCACGGGTGGTTTTGTGCTTTGGATTTAACCGCTTTTAGTGATTTTGGTAAAAGAAAGACTGCTATGTTTGATAATTTAAGCGATAGATTAGGTAATATTTTCAAAACTCTTACCTCTCGTGGTGCGCTTAGCGAAGCTGATATTAAAACTGCTATGCGTGAAGTTCGTCGTGCTTTAATTGAAGCTGATGTTTCGCTTGAAGTTGTGCGTGCATTTATTACGCAAGTAAGCGAAAGAGCGGTTGGTGCTGAGGTTACAAAATCTATTACACCCGGTCAGCAAATCATCAAAATTGTGCATGATGAATTAGTGCAAGTGCTTGGTGAAGAGGCAGTGCCAATTTCGCTTAAAGCAACACCGCCTGTGGCAATTTTTATGGTTGGTTTGCAAGGTTCTGGTAAAACCACAACTACTGCCAAAATAGCCAAACGATTTAAGGAACGTGAGAATAAAAAAATATTGCTCGCTTCATTGGATACTCGCCGTCCTGCAGCGCAAGAACAATTAAAAATATTAGCGAAACAAGTTGGGGTTGATAGTTTAGAAATAATTGTCAATCAAGATCCGATTAAAATTGCTAAAAGAGCAATGAAAAAGGCCAAGCTTGGCGGCTATGATGTTTTGTTTTTGGATAGTGCTGGTCGCACCCATATTGATGAAGAGCTTATGGCAGAGACCGCCAAAATCAAGGAAATTACCAACCCACATGAAACCCTATTAGTTGTTGATGCGCTTACTGGGCAAGATGCAATAAATCTGGCTCGCTCATTTGATGCACGAGTGGATATTACTGGTATTGTTCTCACTAGAATAGATGGTGATGGACGTGGTGGTGCGGCGCTTTCTATGCGGGCGGCAACTGGTAAACCAATTAAACTTATGGGGGTTGGTGAAAAATTAGACGCGCTTGAAGATTTTCATCCCTCACGCATTGCCGATAGGATTTTAGGCAAGGGCGATATTGTTTCATTAGTTGAAAAAGCCTCGCAAAATGTCTCCGTTCAAGACGCTGAAAAAATGGCGAAGAAGCTGAAAAAAGGTATTTTTGATCTTAATGATCTTAAGGGTCAGCTTGAGCAAATGAAAAAAATGGGCGGCATGGGCAAAATGCTTGGGCTAATGCCGGGTATGGGTAAAATGAAGAAAGCCATTAGCGGAGCAAATTTAGAAGATAAGACCTTTGATCGTCAGGTGGCGATTATTAACTCAATGACTAAAAAGGAGCGTGAGCTTCCAGCTTTATTAAATGCTTCTCGGCGCAAAAGAATTGCTAAGGGTTCTGGGACAGAGGTTTCTGAAATTAACAAACTAATGAAACAGCACCGCCAAATGGCTGACATGATGAAAAAAATGTCAAAGGGCGGTGGTATGGGAGCACTTGGTTCAATGTTTGGTGGTGGTATGCCAAAGGGAATGGGTGCGCCAGATATGGGAGTTATGCCTGATATGGACGCTACGCAACTTGAGCGCATGGCACGTGAGATGGGGTTAGACCCAAGCGCTGCTATGGGGGGAAATCTGCCTCAGGAAATGCCGCAAGAAACTAAGCAAATAGAACAACAAAAATCAATTTCACCACCAACTTTACCCGGGTTAGGCTCTGGCTCAAATAAGCCACGTTTCCCCAACCTGCCCGGCCTTGGAGGCAAAAGTCTTGGTGGCGGCAACCCATTTAAAAAGAAATAACAATATTATTAAATCAACCCATTAAACCAAAGGAAAATATAATGGCACTTAAAATTCGTCTTGCTCGAGCAGGTTCAAAAAAACGCCCCTATTACCACATAGTAATAGCTGATGCTCGTGCGCCTCGTGATGGTCGCTTCATTGAGCGTATTGGCTCATATAGCCCACTATTACCAAAAGATAACGCCGATCGGGTGAAAGTTAATGTTGAACGTGCAAAATACTGGCTTTCAGTTGGTGCGCAAGCAACCGATCGTGTGGCTCGTTTTCTTGATGCAGAAGGCCTATTAAAGCGTGAAGCACGTCAAAATCTTAAAAAGGGTGAGCCCGGAGCAAAAGCAAAAGAGCGTGCAGAGGAAAAAGCACAAGCAGTAGCTGACGCAAAAGCTGCTGAGCAAGAAGCAAAAAATGCTCCTAAAGAAGAAGCGCCAGCTGAAGAAACGCCTGCAGCAGACGCAAAAGCTGAATAAATGTCTGAACTTGCTAAAGGTTCAAAAGATAATCTTATTGTCATGGGTCGCATTGGTGCGGCTCATGGCATTAAGGGTGCGCTAAAGGTTAAATCCTTTACTCAAAACCCGCTTTCGCTTGGCGATTATGGGGCGCTACAAGATACGAATGGCAGGCAATATAATATTAAAAATATTCGTGTGCAAAAAAATTCTGTCATCGTGCATTTTAAGGAAATAACTAATCGTAATTTGGCCGAAACACTAAATGGGGTTGAGTTGTTTGTTGAGCGCTCAATTTTGCCTGCTGATTTAGAGACAGAAGAATTTTATATTTTTGATCTCATTGGTATGGATGTAATGAGTGATAAAGGCGAATTAGCTGGCACTATATTAAATGTAGAAAATTTTGGTGCTGGTGATTTATTAGAAATTTCACCGTTGATGGAAAATGGTGGCTTTTCAGATAATACATATTATCTTGCTTTTACTAAGCAAAACGTACCTGAAATTAACCTTAAAAAGCACTTTGTTAAAATAACCCCACCGATTGAAATTGTGGTGCAAAAAGGAGAGATAAGGGAAGCAGAAAAAGGAGCAGAAAAAATAGAGAGGCAAGATAATGAGCAAAGCTAAATTTCATGCTTCAATCATTAGTCTTTATCCTGAACTTTTCCCTGGAACGCTCGGTGCTTCGGTAATTGGGCGAGGACTAAAAGAAAAGTTGTGGTCATTCGATACTATCAATTTAAGAGATTTTGGCATTGGCAAGCACAAGCAAGTTGATGATAGCCCAGCAGGCGGTGGCGCTGGTTTGGTTCTTAAAGCTGATGTGCTTGCAAAGGCCATAGATTTTGCAGCTCCTAAGGGGGATAATCGTAAGCGATATTTGCTTAGCCCCCGTGGCAAGCCATTTACGCAACAATTAGCTAAAAGTTTGAGCCAAAGTGAGGGTGTTGTGCTAATTTGCGGGCGTTTTGAGGGCGTTGATCAACGGGTTATTGAGCAAAGAAATTTGACTGAAATATCTATTGGTGATTATATTTTAGCTGGTGGGGAAGTCGGTGCTATGGTGATGCTTGAAGCCATTACTCGTCTTATTCCAAATGTGCTTGGCTCAAATGAAAGCATAATTGAAGAGAGTTTTGAAAATGGCTTGCTTGAATATGATCAATATACTCGTCCTGTTGAATTTGAGGGGCAAGAAATTCCCAAAATTCTAACCTCAGGCAATCATAAAAAAATAAATGAATGGCGAGATGAGCAAAGTAAAGCTCTAACTAAGTTACGCCGCCCTGATTTGATTAAAGAGTGATGAAATGACGATTTCACTCATTAAATTGCCCCAACATAGTGCTTTACATAATATTATAGAGCCTGATGATTTTGTTGATTGTTATTATAATGATGATGTTCCTAAAGAAATCCTAGTTTCCAAAGCTGCCATTATTGTGCTAACGCAAATGCCTAAATGGGTTGATATATTAATGAAAGCTCGAGATTTTGCGGTTTCATTTATTGGCTTAAAAACTGCTAGCAATATACCCGATATTTCTGAGAATGAAATTCTAAAGGTAGGCGATTATATTGGTATTTTTAGAGTGCACTCAATTACGAAAGATGAGATTTTGATAGGTGAAGATGACAAACATCTAAATTTTCTAATTTCAGTTCTGCGTTATGAGCAAGGCTTTGCATTAGCAACTTGGGTACATACTCATAATTGGTTTGGCCGCTTTTACCTTTTTTCGATTATGTTGTTTCACAAATTGATTGTTAGAAATGCTGTTGGAAGATTATCACTTGCAAAAATGTAAAAATAATTATGAAGAAGTGACCTCCTTAATATCAACATTGCATCTAACTAACATGCTAATGCCAAATATATCCAACCCTATTTAATGTACTATATTTGCCGTACCGTACCGTACGGTACGGCAAAATAAAGGGTATATTTTGGCTGTTTTAGAGTGGGTAGTTAGAAAGTGTAAAAAGTGGTTTAAAGTGATAAGTGGAACGAGCTGCAATTTTATGGCAGTGCAGAGAAATGACTGACGATGGAGGTTGGAGTGTTGTTTTGGGTTTTACTCGCATCATTTATCTCTCTATTTACACTTTCCCTGCCTTGAGCGGGGATCTCGCCAAGATTGCAATAGACCCCCCGATCAAGTCGGGTGCGGAGTTGCTAGGGGGGAGGTGTGGTGTATTTGGGGAGGCTTAGAAAAATGTTTTTAAGAGATAGGAACTGGTTAAAACCTTTAGTTTTAAGGAAGATTTTGCTGAATCCTATGGTTTGAGCTAAAAATGCTTATTTTTAGGGTTTTTTATAGACTTTTGCTATTTTCCCTTGTAAAGCCTTGCTTGACGAAGTTCCGTCCAATTAAGACCGGATGAAAAGGAGCAACTAACTGCTCTGGTAAACATCCCTAAGAAAAGATTATTTACGGAAAAACATTATGAATATTATTGAACAGCTCAACAAAGAGCAAGCTGAGGCGTTGGCAGCAAAACGTGAAATACCAGTATTTTCAGCCGGTGATACGGTTAAAGTTTGGGTTAAAGTGCGTGAAGGCACTCGTGAGCGTTTGCAGGCTTATGAAGGTGTGGTAATTGCCCGTCAGGGTGCTGGCCTTATGGAAAGTTTTACGGTTCGTAAAATTTCTTATGGCGAGGGTGTGGAGCGTTTATTCCCAATTTATTCACCAAATATTGACAAAATTGAAATTCTAAAACGTGGCAAGGTTCGCCGTGCTAAGCTTTATTATCTTCGTGATCGTCGTGGTAAATCGGCTCGTATTTTTGAGGCTACAAATTCTCGGATTAAAAAGATACAAGATGGTGAACGCAAATTAGCGGCAGAAGCACGTACTAAAAGAGAAAAAGAGCGTGAAGAAGCAGCTATTGCATTAGCGGCTGAAGCAAAGGCTAAAGAAGCAGAAGCAGTGGCGGCAAAAGCGGCGACAGCAAAAGCTAAAGAAGAAGCTAAAAGCGAATAGGCTTTAGAGCTCTACTCTTAGCTTATTGTTTGTTTGAAAACCCGGCTGTTAGGTCGGGTTTTTTTATAAGGGCTCACAATTTCTACCTCTTCTTCATTCCTACCCTCCATCGTCATTCCTGCGAAAGCAGGAATCCAGTAGCCCGCTGTCTAGCGGGCAAAAGATTCTATTGCGCCAAAGACTTGGCTTAACTGGATTCCGTATCAAGTGCGGAATGACGAAAGGGGAGAGGAATGACGGTGGTTAGCAATGATAACAGAGCATCGAGTTTAACAATATTTTTTAATCACCTAAAATAGCTTTCATTGTGAAATGCTCAAGCGCTTCTGGGTTTGCTAGGGCGCTAGAATTTTTTACTTCATGTCCATGCAACACATCACGCACTGCAATTTCAGATATTTTGCCTGAGCGGGTTATTGGAATATCTGGCACATGAAATATTTTTTGTGGCACGTGGCGAGGTGATGCGCCTGTTTTTATTGTTTGTTTTATTTTTTTCTCAAGTTCAGCATTAAGTAAAATATCTTGCTTGAGTTTTACAAATAACCAGATTTCAACATCTGCCTCTATTTGTTTGCCAATAGCAACGCTTTCTATGATTTCAGGAATTTTGGCAATTTGGCGATATATTTCTGCTGTGCCAATACGCACCCCACCCGGATTTAGCGTGGCATCTGAGCGACCAAGAATTGCAAAGCCGCCATTATCATATCTTACTGCCCAATCGCCTTGTGCCCAGACACTTGGTGTCAAGACATTTGGTTTTTCAAAACGAGAAAAATAGGCCTGCTCATAAAGCTCCCCATTATCATCGTCCCAAAACCCCAAAGGCATTGAGGGGTGGGCATTGCGACAGATTAATTCGCCTGCCTGATTAATTATTGAATTGCCTTCATCGTTCACCACATCAACATCTAAACCAAGCATTGCGCCCTGAATTTGCCCACGAATAACTGGCTTTACTGGCCAACCGCCAACAAAACAGGCACAAATATCAGTGCCCCCTGAAATAGAGGCGAGGTGCACATTGCCAACATTTTCATATATATAATCAAATCCTAGTGGGGAAAGTGGGCTACCAGTTGAAAAAATGGCCTTTAATGAAGATAGATCATAAGAATGTTTTGGTATTAATTGTTGCTTTTGACATTCATCAATATAGCGGGCGGATGTTCCAAAATGAGTGACTTTTTCTTTGGAAATTATTTCAAACAATCGATTTTTATGAGGGTGAAAAACATTGCCATCAAATAGGACTAAACTTGCCCCGCTTGCCAAAGCGCTTAATTGCCAGTTCCACATCATCCAACCGCAAGTGGTGAAATAGAATAATCTATCACCCTTTGAAATACCACAATGCAATGTTTGTTCTTTTTTATGATTAAGCAGCAGGCCGCCAGCTCTATGCACTAGGCATTTTGGTTTTCCTGTTGTGCCTGATGAGAACAAAATTACTAATGGATGATCAAAAGCTAAATCTAATGGCGCAAAATTTGCTTCCTTATGAGGGGCAAGCCACTTTTCAAAGGTAATGGATTTTTCTAATTGACTACCAGAGGGAACATCATTTTTTACAAATGGAAAAATAATTACTTTTTTAATGCTATGGATTTCTTCTATTACTTTCGATATTTTATCGCTAAGTGAGAAATATTTGCCACTATAATGATAGCCATTGGCGCAAAAAAGCAATTTTGGCGCAATCTGCCCCAATCTATCAATTATAGAATTAGCCCCAAAATCAGGCGAGCAGCTTGACCAAATTGCGCCAATAGATGCTGCGCCTAAATGAATGGCTATGGCCTCTATTGAATTTGGCACGATGCCAGCAATTCTATCTCCGCTTTTTATGCCCTCATTTTGTAGAGCTACAGAAATGCTTGCAACTAATTGCCGTAGATCTGCAAAATTTATTTCTTGACGATTACCTGCTTCATCATAAGAAATTATGGCGATATTTTTATTGTCGCCATTTAGTAGGTTTTTTGTGTAATTTAATTTTGCATCAGGAAAGAATTTTACATCTTTTAGATGGGGGGCATGTTGAATAATTTCGTTCCCCATTTCACCGATTATTTGTGTGAATTCCCATAGATTTTGATAAAATTCTTTTGGTTTATCTATTGAATAATTTTGTAGAGCTTGCCAATCATTAGCAAAACCAAGCTTTTTAGCAAATTTAGCTAAATTGGTTTTTTGTATATTTTCATTTCGCCAAAGAATTATTTCATTAGTTTTTTGCATTTTATACCTGTAGGAAATTCCTGATTTAGGAAATATTGATCCGCATCATTGAGAAATAGCTAATAATATGACATTATCAATATTATTATGATATTGAAAGGAAGATTATGAGCGAAGAAGCGCCTAAAAACAATGCCATTAAAGCAAAAGCTACTCCCATTAAAGTTACTGCAAAAAGTGCCAATGAGCCGATTAGATCAACTAGCTTTTCTGCAAATAATATTTCGTCAAATAATGATGGCTCAGAAAACACCCCTCATTATGAAGAATTAGATGAAAGGATATATGAAGAAAATCGCCATGATCCAGAAGCTATAAGGCGGGCTTTTGAAACTGGGGAATATCCTTATAAGAGTAAGCTTAAGCGCAAAATATATGAAAAGCAAAAGGCTGAATTGCAAATTGAACTGCTTAAAGTGCAAGAGTGGGTCAAGGAAACGGGGCAAAAAATTGTCATAATATTTGAAGGGCGTGATGGAGCTGGTAAAGGGGGCACAATTAAGCGTTTTATGGAACATCTAAACCCACGTGGAGCGTCTGTTGTAGCTTTAGAAAAACCAACTAATCGTGAGCGCCATCAATGGTATTTCCAGCGCTATCTTGCTCATTTACCAACTGCTGGTGAAATAGTTTTGTTTGATCGCTCATGGTATAATCGTGCGGGTGTCGAGCGGGTTATGGATTTTTGTACGGCTAATGAATATCTTGAATTTATGCGTGAATGTCCTGATCTTGAAAGAATGATTGTGCGCTCAGGTGTTCGCTTGTTCAAATATTGGTTTTCAGTAACCCAAGAAGAGCAATTTAGACGTTTTAAATCTCGTGAAGAAGCGCCATTAAAGCAATGGAAATTATCGCCCATTGATAGAGAATCACTTAGTAAATGGGACAATTATACCGAGGCAAAAGAATCTATGTTCTTTTATACTGATACTGCTGACGCACCTTGGACTATTGTTAAGTCTGACGACAAAAAACGTGCCAGAGTAAATTGTATGCAACATTTTCTCTCCTCTTTACCTTATCCAAGCAAAAATGAAGAAGTGGTACAGGGCCCTGATCCATTAATTATTGGATCATCAAGTGATGTTATAGGTCGCTCGGATCATATTTTAGGGGCTTCTGTTCATCCATCGAAAAGGAAAGCTAAATAGAGTTAAATTATAATATCTATAGAAAAAGGCCGCTTCAGAAAAATGAAGCAGCCTTTTTATTTTGATTAGAGTTTATTTAGCGAGCTAAAACTGCGAGCAATAATAAAGCCACAATATTTGTGATCTTAATCATTGGGTTAACCGCAGGCCCTGCTGTATCCTTATATGGATCACCAACAGTGTCACCAGTAACAGACGCTTTATGCGCATCTGAGCCTTTTCCGTGTAGCACGCCATTTTTATCGGTGTAGCCATCTTCAAAGCTCTTTTTGGCATTATCCCAAGCACCGCCACCAGCAGTCATTGAAATAGCAACAAATAGACCAGTAACAATAACGCCCATAAGCATTGCGCCAAGTGATGAGAAAGCAGATTCAGGGCCAGCTATCCAATAAATAATACCAAATACTACGATTGGTGAAAATACTGGAAGCATTGAAGGAATAATCATTTCCTTAATGGCAGCTTTGGTTAGCATATCAACCGCACGACCATAATCAGGCTTTTCAGTGCCTTTCATAATCCCTGGCTTTTCTTTGAATTGGCGACGAACCTCAACCACAACAGATTGAGCCGCACGACCAACAGCAGTCATTGACATGCCACCAAAAAGAAACGGTAGCAAACCACCAATTAACAGACCAACCACTACATAAGGATCGGTTAGTGAGAAGGTTAGTTTTGTAAGGTCAAGACCATAAAAGAACGAGCCAACTTCAGCAACTTTGGTAAAGTGGATAATGTCTTGCGTATAGGCTGCAAACAATACCAAAGCACCAAGCCCGGCTGAACCAATAGCATAACCTTTGGTAACAGCTTTTGTTGTATTGCCAACTGCGTCTAGCGCATCGGTGTTTTTGCGAACATCCGCAGGTAAGCCTGCCATTTCAGCAATACCACCAGCATTGTCGGTTACAGGACCAAATGCATCAAGCGCCACAACCATGCCAGCAAGTGCGAGCATTGTAGCAACAGAAACTGCAATGCCAAATAGGCCAGCAATTTCATAAGTTGAAATAATACCACCAACAATAACCAGAGCTGGAAGAGCAGTTGATTCTAATGATACTGCAAGCCCTTGAATTACGTTTGTGCCATGACCTGTTAATGATGCTTCAGCGATTGAGTTCACTGGGCGTTTGCCAGTTGCGGTGTAATATTCGGTGATAACGATAATCAGACCAGTAATAATAAGACCAATTACACCACACCAAAATAAAGACATTGGAGTATAGCCACCAAGATCGACATCCATGCCACCAAATACAAAATAAATAGTTGGGTAAAGTGCAAGAAGCGAGAAAAAGCCAGTTGCGACAATGCCTTTATAAAGCGCACCCATAATTGTACCATTGCCAAGACGTACAAAATATGTGCCAATGATAGAAGTTATTACACAAGCACCACCAATAGCTAATGGCAATATCATGCCAGCTAATTTATATTCTTCTGGTAACATTAGCGAAGCTAAAAGCATTGTTGCAACTGCTGTCACAACATAAGTTTCAAATAAATCGGCAGCCATACCAGCACAATCACCAACATTATCACCAACATTATCAGCAATGGTTGCTGGGTTGCGTGGATCATCTTCTGGAATTCCAGCTTCTACTTTTCCGACCATATCGCCGCCAACGTCTGCACCTTTAGTAAAGATACCGCCACCTAAGCGAGCAAAGATAGAAATAAGTGAAGCGCCAAATGAAAGGGCAACCAAAGCGTCAATTACAGGGCGTGAAGTTGGAGCAAATCCCGCAACCGCTGTCATGTAAAAGAAATAAATGGTTAGGCCCAATAGACCAAGTCCTGCCACAAGTAAGCCCGTAACTGCGCCAGACTTAAATGCTAAATCAAGTCCTTTAGCTAATGATGTAGTTGCCGCTTGAGCAACACGCACATTGGCTTGTACCGAAACATTCATGCCGATAAAACCAGCAAGGCCTGATAGGATTGCGCCAATGGCAAAACCAACTGCCGCATAGACACCTAGTAACCACCATGTAACGACAAAAATAACAATGCCCACCATAGAAATAGTTATATATTGACGTTTAAGATATGCTTGTGCTCCTTCGCGGATTGCTAGAGAGATTTCTTGCATTTTTTCACTGCCGCTATCAGCAGCTAAAAGTGTACGTGTTGTTACAATACCGTATATGATAGACAATACGCCACTAACAATAATTAGCCAGAGTACGAGATTCATTGATCAGCCCTTTTTACTTTGTTTAGTTTTATTTAGTTTCTTGAAAGAAAAAGAAGATTGAACAGTTGATTGTCCCTCTTACAATCATCCCCCCTCAAGCATGTTGCAGGTTTATGCCAAAAACAAAGCAAAAGGGCAATTCTTTTTAATGATTTTGGCAAAAAAAAGGGGGATTTTTTATGTAAAGTGCCTATTTTGCCTGTTTATGACAAATTAGGGCAGTTACTTAGTCACAAAATGACTTTTATGCGAAGGGTTTTATAAAGCCAACTATGTTTTGTTAAAATACATTGGGATAAATATAATAGATAATTATTGATCTGATAAAAATTATTCCCAAAAATAATGCAATGGGTGAAAGATCTATCCCGCCCATATTTGGTAAAAAGCGGCGTATGGGTTTTAATACGGGTTCTGTGAGCGCATTAACAATACGCCAAATTGCTGCAACAACCTGATTGCCAGTATTTATAATATTAAATGAAATTAACCAAGACATAACAATCATAATGATTGCTACCCACCAATATAGGTCAAGTAAGATAAGAACAATATCAAGAACAGCACGCATTTTTTATCTCCGCAATAAAAGTAATATATTAATATCTATAAATAGACTTCTAATTTAATTTAGCAAGTGATTGATGACTATTTAGTAAATCAATTTGATAAAGACTGTGATTTCATTTCTTTACGTAAAATTGCCCGCTCACGGCTTGGAACTCCAATTAATTCAGCAATGCGCCAAACCATATTGTCTTCTAATTCGTGATTATAGCCATCAGCAAATACTACTTGCCACATTAGGCGAATAATATTTATTCGCTCTTTTTCCTCAAGACCCGATAGGTTTGCAGTAAATTGATAATAATCAACTGCCGCTTTTTCTTGTTCTCCTGCTAAAGAGACAAGTTCTACCACTTCATTTTTATCAAGATTAAAATGTTCGGCTAATATTTTTGAAATTGTGAGCTGCTCGCTTTTTGTAACTTCACCATCAATCGCTGCTAGATGTACCAAAAGCGCAGCAACCGAGATATTAGTATTGTTAGTATCACTAACATCATGCTGCTGTTTTGCGTTAAATAGGCTTTTTATTGCTTCAAACATTTATTCTCTTGAGATAAGTTTTACTTCGTTTCACTTATCGCCATTTTTATAGCGGATAATCAAGTGTTTTATTTTATATTTTCTTAAAAAACAGAGGCAAATAATCTATTTTGATTAATTCTTTTTGTAATGCAGAAATCAAAGGGTAAGTTTGATTGTTTGATTGGAGTGCAACACACCAACTGGTATTTTGCTTTATAGACATTACTACTAGCTATGCTCATCCTCTAGTCACCAGAAGGTCAAGCGTTGTTATTTATCTCACACTAAAACAAAATCAATCTAATTGCTGCGATAAGCACTGCTATACGAATTAGCCATTTGAATGTATCAAGGTTTATCATTTTCAAGAAAGCATAACCGCAATAAGCTCCTAGTGAAATAATGGGGATAGATATTGCATTGAGTTTTAGTGTTTCAAAACTAATTAGGCCGAGGTTGGCAGAAAAAGGAAGTTTGAAAATATTTATCAATAGAAAAAACCAGCTTCGTGTGCCAACAAATTGTTTTTTTGGCAATCCCATTTGTAATAGATAAATACCAAATATTGGGCCAGCCGCATTTCCCATCATTGTGGCAATGCCTGCTGCAATGCCTGTTATGCCTATAAATATTTTGCTGTTAGATAATCTATTGCCGTATTTTTCAAGCACAAAAGAAAGCGTCAACATAGCAAGAATAAGTATGCCTAGGGACTTTTCAAAAACATCTTGGGCAATAATATCAACCAGAAAATATCCAATAAACACCCCAATAGCAGTTAGTGGAAATATTTTTATTATCACATTCCATTGGCACGAGCGCCGATAATATATTACGGCAAATATATCTGCTATTATTAGCATTGGTAGTAAAATTCCGGGCGATGCTTTGCCCGGAAAAGCCAAAGCCATTAGCAGCACTGCCAAAATTCCCATGCCACCAACTGAGGTTTTGGTGAAGCCTACAATGAAAGCTGCAACAGCAAAATATATTAGTGTAATTGTTGAAAGCTCAAACATTTATATCCAGCTAGGCACACTATCTAGCGCAATTAAATCTTCTATTTTTTGGCGCTTTCTAATTATCTCAAAGCGATTATCTTTTACTAGCATTTCAGGAATTCGAGGTCTTGAATTATACGTTCCTGCCATAACTGCACCATAAGCACCAGCGCTCATAATGGCTAATAAATCGCCCTGTTTGGCTTTTGGTAGGGTGCGAGATTGTGCCAAATAATCACCGCTTTCACAAATTGGCCCAACAATATCTGCAAACATATTTTCTTTGCCATTTTCATGCTCAACAGCTAAAATATCATGATGCGCTTCATATAGGGTTGGGCGCAATAAATCATTCATGCCAGCATTAACAATGACAAAATCTTTGTTTTCACCGTGCTTGATATATTCGACCTTTGTTACTAATATTCCAGCAGTGCCAACCAGCCAGCGCCCCGGTTCTAAAACTAATGTGCAATCTAAATTACTTAAATGCGAGCGCACGATTTTTGCGTAAGCATTAATATCAGGCTCTTTCTCGTTTTGTCCATGCGCAATGCCCAAACCTCCACCAACATCAAAGTGAGAAATTTCATGTCCTGCTAATCTAAGATCAATAACCAGCTTTGCCATAATAGCAAAAGCATTATCAAACGGTTCTAAATTGATAATTTGTGAGCCAATATGCATATCAATGCCTATGGCTTTTAGGTTTGGTGAATTGGCAATTTTTTCATAAATGCGCATTGCGTCTTTATGAGAAATACCAAATTTATTCTCTGATGTTCCAGTGGTGATTTTTTTATGGGTTTTAGCATCAACATTTGGATTTATTCGCACTGAAACGGGGGCGATTTTGCCCATTTCACCAGCTATTATATTTAAGCGATCAAGTTCAGCTTCGCTCTCAAGATTAAAACAATGGACATTAAGTTCAAGCGCTCGCCTTAGCTCTTTTTCGCTTTTTCCAACCCCTGAAAAAATAATTTTTTGTGGAGCAATATTGGCTTTTATTGCCCGCTCTAATTCGCCAAGTGAAACAATGTCAGCGCCAGCGCCTTGCTTAGCTAATAGTGAAAGAATTGCCTGATTAGAATTGGCTTTCATTGCATAGGCAATAAGGCAATCTATGCCTGAGAAAGCGGATTTTAATTGATTATAGCGATCAATTATCGAATTTGCTGAATAGCAATAAAATGGCGTGCCAACAGAATTAGCAATATCTATAAGGCTAACTTGTTCAGCGTGTAATATGTCATTTTTATAGGTAAAATATGTCATGAATTATTTCTAACTAATTTTAAGAATTCTTTTCCAACCACTTATTTCACGGCTGATATTTTTTGGTGCTGTGCCACCGTAAGAAGTGCGGCTTTTAACTGAATTTTCAACTGAAAGAACTTCAAAAATACTTTGATTAATTCGCTTATCAATTTCTTGCATGTCTTTAAGCTCTAATTGCTCAAGCGTTAGTTCTTTGCTTTCAGCAAGGCTAACAATTTTACCAGTAATATGGTGCGCATCACGAAATGGCACATTTGCTTCGCGCACTAACCAATCGGCTAGATCGGTAGCAGTTGAGAATTTTGCACCGGCCGCTTGTTTCATTGCCTCTTTATTTACGCTTAGATCTGAAACCATACCCGTCATTGCTTCAAGCGAAAGTGAGAGATTATTTAGCGCATCAAAACTAAGCTCTTTATCTTCTTGCATGTCTTTTGAATAGGTAAGCGGCAAGCCCTTCATTACCATCATAATGGAAGTATATGCGCCCATGATGCGTCCAATTTTTGCCCGAACAAGTTCGGCGGCATCGGGGTTACGCTTTTGCGGCATTATTGATGAGCCAGTTGAAAAACTATCTGAAAGCTCAATAAAATTAAATTGCGCTGAAGACCAAATCACTAATTCTTCAGCAAACCGAGAAAGATGCATGGCGCAAATGCTGGCAGCACTTAGGGTTTCTAAAATGAAATCTCTATCCGCCACGCCATCAAGCGAATTGGCATTTGGTTCAGTAAAACCTAGCTCTTCTGCCACCATATATCTATCAATAGGAAATGACGTGCCAGCTAATGCTGCACAGCCAAGCGGGCACTGATTTAGGCGTTTTCTGGCATCAAGTAGCCGATGATAATCACGGCTTAACATTTCAACATAGGCCAAAAGATGGTGAGCAAAACTTACTGGTTGGGCGCTTTGAAGATGAGTAAAACCCGGCATAATGGTTTGCACTTCTTGCTCGGCACGTAAAATTAGTGCGCTTTGCAGGGCTTTAATTTGCCCAACCAACATATCTATTGCATCACGGGTATAGAGTTTGAAATCGGTTGCTACTTGGTCGTTACGTGAGCGAGCCGTATGCAGCCGCCCTGCCGCTTCGCCAATAAGTTCAGCCAAGCGGGCTTCAATATTCATATGAATATCTTCAAGCGCTGACGAAAATTTGAATTGCCCTTGCTCAATTTCTTGTTTAATTGTGTTTAGGCCTTTGATAATGTCGTCTTTGTCTTGCTCGCTTATAATTTTAGTATGTGCTAGCATTTTTGCATGGGCGATGGATTGAGCAATATCTTGAGAATATAGATTTTTGTCGAAATCTATTGAAGAATTTATTGCTTGCATTAAAGCGTTTGTGTCTGATTTGAACCGTCCGCCCCACATAGAATTACTCATAATAACCTCTTATTAAACCTGTTTGTTGGAACTTTTTAATGTCAAATGAACTTCGATCAAAATCAAAAAGTCGATATTTTAGAATTGCCTTAATTTTAGGCCTATCTATTTTGGGCATAGCTATAGCTTTGCTAGTGCAGTTTAGCAATGGTGATAAAAACGGCGCGATAAAAATTGCTAATCAATGTCCATTAAATGAGCAGGGCGCAAAAGCTATAAGTTCTCTTAAAGAGGGTGATCTTGGGGCTCTAATTGGCACTGGGCTTGGGCGTGGTTATGCTAATATGAAGTTTTTACAGGAGGACGGCCAAGAATTATCTATTGCTGATTTTTCAGGCAAGCCTATTTTGGTAAATTTTTGGGCTACATGGTGTGCGCCATGCCGTGAGGAAATGCCAGCTATTGATAATTTGGCGGCAAAATATGATAAAGATATTTTTGAAGTGGTTACTATTAATCTTGATCGCGGTGAAAAGGGTTTACAAAAAGCCCGTAAGTTTTTTGATGAAATAGAGATAGAAAACCTCAAGCTTTATGCTGATCCAACCTATAAAGCATTTGATTTATTGGTAACAAATAGTGTGGCGCTTGGCCTGCCTGCAACTTTGTTACTTGATAAAAATGGATGTGAATTGGCTATTTTGCAAGGTTCTGCGACTTGGGATAGCGAGCAAGCGATAGATGTAATTGATGAGTTAATTACTGTTTCTAGTAAATAATTTAGGCGCTTTTATCGACAATAGTTCCTTGTCCTGCGGGTAATGGTGCGGAGCTAGCCGCCTCACTAAGCATATTGACGAGCATCATTTGCATTTCATTTTGCTTTTTCATTATTTTGATTTGGGCGCTTTGCAAAGTAGCTGTTTGCTTTGCCACCATAACGCTATTAGCTAATTCCATTTTTTACTCCAACTCAAACTTTGGAGCATAATACTATAGTAAGGTTAACATTTAAGAGTGCTCACTTAACGGCCGCCCAAAAGCGGGAAATCCTTACGCTTAAGAATAATGGCTAAAATAATACCACTAGCGAAACCGCCAATATGTGCCCACCATGCAACGGGCTCATTTGAATTAATAAGCACAAAGAAAAATTGTGTTAATATCCAAATTCCTAACATCCAAAAGGCAGGAATTGCTAAGGGAATAGGAATGATGATTTTTGCTATTACGAATAATCTGGCATAGGGGAATAATAAAACATAAGCTCCCATTACGCCAGCAACTGCGCCTGATGCACCAATTAGCGGGCCATTAGAATCTAAATTCATATAATAGTGCGCCAAACCTGCAATGATTGCGCAGAGCAGATAAAAAACTAAATATTTTCCATGTCCAAGTGCGTCTTCAATATTATCGCCAAATATCCATAAAAATAATATATTAGAGCCAAGATGTAGCCAATCGGCGTGCAAAAAAGCATAAGTAACAAAAGTTATCTCTTCTGGTAGCCATGCTATTGGCTGTTGAACGATATCATTAATAACAACTGGTATCATGCCAAAGCCAATTATTACGCTATTTTCTGTTGCTGTGGGCAATGTAGATTGAATAATAAACGCAATAATGGTGATGGCTATTAGCGAGTAATTTACATAGGCAAACTTAATATGTCTTTTTGGATTTTTATCGTGTAGCGGAAGAAACATTTATTTAATCTTTGCTAGTTTTATTAAATTTACCGGGTTGCCATAATACATCTTTTCTTCCCTCGTCATTTGCTACTCGAGCTAAAACAAAAAATAAATCGGATAGACGATTAAGATATTGCATGGTGAGCGGATTAGTATATGGCTCAACATCTATTAGTTCAGCGACGATACGCTCGCTTTTACGAACCATTGTGCGCCCAATATGAAATTCAGCAGCTAATGGAGTTCCGCCTGGTAAGACAAAACTATTTAAGGGTAAAAGATTTTCATTATAATAATCAATTTGTTCTTCAAGCCATATTACTTG
This sequence comes from Hyphomicrobiales bacterium, assembly GCA_027065555.1. Classification (GTDB taxonomy): domain Bacteria; phylum Pseudomonadota; class Alphaproteobacteria; order Rhizobiales; family Devosiaceae; genus S141-66. The sequence continues at coordinate 46,913 of JAMONS010000132.1, forward strand.
ATCTTTACTAATTCTAAGATCTTGTGTTGTGTTTATTTTTGTTTCGGGGGTCGCAAGGTCTGATCCGAGATCAAATAGATCATTTTGAATTTGAGATAATCTATTATCCATTTTTGGCGAATTGTTGGTTAAAATACGAATTTTGCCTAATTGTGAGTTGGCTTCATCAACTGATCCATAGGCATTAATTCGAAGATCAAATTTTTTGCGGCGTGGCCCACTAACTAGGCCAGTTGTGCCATCATCGCCAGTTTTTGTATAGATTTTGTTTAGTTTAACCATTTTTTGTCCTCTTCCCTAAAAGTCAAATTGTGAGATAATTTCTTGTGCGCTAATTCCGCTCTCTCGTAAATCCCTTAGGGGGGTAGAGTGCTTAGATTTAGCTAATTTCATGTTAGTATCGTCTTTTATTAGGGTGTGGTGTGTATAAATTGGACTATTTAACCCTAATAGGGATTGCAAAACCCTATGTACATGAGTTGCTTGCTCTAAGTCCTTGCCTCGGATTAAATGCGTTATATTTTGCGCATCATCATCAATTATTACGCTTAGATGATAAGAAGTTGGAATATCTTTTCTAACAATTACCACATCGCCCCATTTTTTAGGGTTAGCAATTACGGTTTTAGGTTTTGATGAAGGGTTTGGCATTGCGATGTTAATTTCTAAATCGCCTACTTTAGCAATGGCTTTATCCATATCCAGCCGCAAAACATAGGGAATATTTTGAGCTATTTTTTTTGCGATGTCATCTTTGTTTAGATTTTTGCAGGTTTTGGCATAAAGGGGTGCGCCATCTGGGTCTTTTTGTTCGGCATTATTAGCAATTTCAGATCTGGTGCAAAAACAGGGATAAAGCACACCTAAATCGTTTAATTTTTTTGTCGCCTTTTTATATTCACTAAAGCGAGTTGATTGCAACATAATCGGCTCAAGCCATTTTATATTAAGCCAAGTCAAATCTTGTTTAATTGCCTCTATATATTGCGGCCTTGAGCGTAAAATATCTATGTCTTCAATACGAAGTAAAAAATCCGCATTCATTTTTCTTGCCCAATGATAAGAAAAAAGTGCACTATAGGCGTGTCCGAGGTGTAAAAACCCGTTTGGGCTTGGTGCAAAGCGAAAATTTGGTTTCATTTTTTTTAATGCCTAAATTTAAGAATAGATAACATGGTTGAACATATAAAAAACCTAAAAATATTAAATAGGCATCTTGATGAGCTTATATTGTTAGAGCCTTGCTTAAAAGATATTTTAGAAATTTCAGGTGATGTGCCGCTACGCCTAAGAGAGGGCGGCTTTGAGGGCATGAGCGCAATTATTTCTTCGCAATTATTATCGGTTGCCAGCGCTAACGCAATTCATAAACGCTTGGTTAGTTTACTTGATGGTGAGGTTAGTGCAAAAAATTATGTTAATTTTAGCGAGCAAGAGGTTCGTCAATGTGGGTTTTCTCGCTCAAAATTTAATACGATGCAAAATATTGCATTAGCTGAATTAAATGGCGAACTTAATTATCAGGAATTAGAGGAATTGCCAATAGAAGAAGCGATGAAATGCCTAACTTTGCATAAGGGTATTGGTATGTGGAGTGCGCAAATATATATGTTATTTTGTGTTGGGCATGGTGATATATTTCCAAGCGGAGACCTTGTATTGCAAAAAATGCTTGCGAAAATCTTGCAATTAGAGGAAAAGCCAAATGAAAAGCAGGCGATTGAATTAACCAAAAATTGGTCGCCATATCGTGGGGCTGGTGCAAGACTATTATGGCGCTATTTTGCTGTTCTACAAAATTAAGGAACAGTGGACAAGCGGGGTCAGACAAGATGTGTGGCATAAGCATGGAAAAAGAATAACGGCGGGGGTGTCGGGGACGGGAGCGTAAGCGACCAACGGCGACAAGAATAAAAAGAGAAGGAATTTAAGTTGAGTAAAACATTATCAGGGCCAATGTTGGCGGCAAAATCAGGTAAGGCAGAACGACTTGTTATATTATTACATGGATATGGATCAGATGGTAATGATATGATTTCACTTGGTTCTTATTGGCAAAATCTATTGCCCAATGCCATGTTTATCGCCCCTAATGCGCATGAGAAATGCGATATTAACCCAATGGGACATCAATGGTTTGTGCTTGATGCCAATTCGCTAACTTTGGAGGGAAGTGCTTCTCGGCTTGAGGGATCAAAGCAAGCAAGGCCTGTTATAAAAGATTTTTTACAGGCTGTTTGGAAGGACACAGGACTTGGTGCAAAAGACACAATTTTAATTGGTTTTTCGCAAGGTGCAATGATGGCGCTTGAAGTTGGCTTGCGCCTTGATGAAGAGCTAATGGGTATTATAGCATTTTCTGGCGGTCTACCTGATCCAGCCAATATGAAAGATGAGATAAAGTCAAAACCACCAATTTGCTTTGTGCATGGCTCAAGTGATGAAGTTGTGCCAGTTAAAATGAGTATAATTTCAAGTGAGGAACTTAAAAAATTAGGGCTTGATGTTAAGTTTCATATTTCACCAAATGCGGGACATACTATTGCGCAAGATGGTTTGGAATTTGCTAGCGAGTTTATTAAGGAGCTAATTTCAACTTAGAAAAAAGGCGCTATCAAATAATAGTGCCTTTTTATTTATAATCTTAATTGAAATTTTATCCCAAAAAATCTTGCAAAAATGCGAGACCTTTATATTTCTAAATACTGTCATTCTTCAACTAATCCTAAAGAACGTAACCTTACTTTCATAGCAGCTTTAGAAACATTAAATGTTTTTGCTAAATCTTTAAGAGATATATTTTCTTCGTGCTTATGTTTAAGCAATAATTCAGGCATTAGTAATTCTGCTGCAAATCTATTTGCTTGAACTTCATGTGCAGGTGTAAATGGATCAGATGGGTTTTCGCTATCATCAAATAAACGATCTAAATGTCCGTTATTTAACATATCACGATGCAATAAATAATGAGCAAGTTCATGAGCCGCTGTAAAGCGCTGACGTTGTTCTCCCTCGCTTGAATTTACTGTAATCAAAAACCCGCCAGGTGTTTTTTCAATACGCCCAGATTCATGGCTTTTCATAGGAACTTTTTTATAACCTATATCTAAGTCCGCAAAAAGTTTATCTATTTCCAATGGAGGTTGATACATATATTTTCGTACAATTTCCATTTCACTCATCATCTTTATTTCCTTCTCCAATAGTAGAAATAAGACTACCAATAAATTTGGTATCTTCTTTTTGTAAAAACTCTGTAACTTCCCGACGTATTATTGGCGCACCATTTTCTTTCATATAATTTTTCATGTGTTCTTCGATGCAAGATTCTAAATACTCTTTTGTTGTTTCCTCGGCTTTCTTTTCAACAACTCCTCTCAACAGCCAAAATCCGCCAAATGCTGTCACAATTAAGAATATTTCAAGCGCAGTGATTGAAATTGTAAGGGCATCAAAATTTTGAGCAGTATGAGTGCTATTCCATATAAGAAATATAAATAAAATTGCAAAGCCGAGCACAATAAAACAAGCCCAACAAAGCGCCTGTCTTGATGAATGCCCGTTGCTTTGATCACTCATAACTAGCTCTCCCCCTAAGCTACATTATACTCTTACAGCAGATTAGGTTAATAACAATACCTTTTTTATTATATTTTTAGAATCTCAGTAAAATTAACCGAGATTCTAAGTTTCAAACCCTAGTCTTCTTTGTTAATCTCTTTACCAGTTTCTTGATCAACAATTTTCATTGATAGGCGTACTTTGCCTCTATCATCAAAACCAAGAAGTTTAACCCAAACTTTGTCGCCTTCTTTTACCACGTCAGTGGTTTTGCCAACACGCTCATTTGCTAATTGTGAAATATGCACAAGACCGTCTTTTGGACCAAAGAAATTTACGAATGCACCAAAGTCTGCGGTTTTAACCACTGTTCCTTGATAAATAACGCCAGCTTCTGGCTCATCGGTAATTGATTTAATCCATTTAAGCGCCGCTTCAATTGCTTTGCCATCTGATGAAGAAATCTTTACTGTGCCGTCGTCTTCAATATTGACTTTAGCGCCAGTTTTTTCAACGATTTCACGAATGACCTTGCCGCCTGTGCCAATAACTTCACGGATTTTATCGGTTGGGATTTTAATTGTTTCAATGCGAGGAGCAAATTCACCTACCTCATCACGAGCGCTATCAAGTGCTTGTGCCATTTCACCTAAAATATGATCACGTCCCTCTTTTGCTTGCGCAAGGGCTGTTTCCATAATGTCTTTGGTAATTCCAGCAATTTTAATATCCATTTGCAAAGATGTAATGCCATCTTTTGAGCCTGCAACTTTAAAGTCCATGTCGCCTAAATGATCTTCATCACCTAAAATATCGGAAAGAACAGCATAATCTTTGCCCTCAAGGATAAGACCCATCGCAATACCAGCAACAGGGCCTTTCATTGGAACGCCTGCATCCATAAGAGCAAGTGATGCTCCACAAACAGTTGCCATTGAAGAGCTGCCATTACTTTCAGTAATTTCAGAAACTATACGCACGGTATATGGAAATTCCTCTGCATTTGGGCGCATTGGATTAATTGCACGCCATGCTAATTTTCCGTGCCCAATTTCACGTCGAGAAGTAAAACCAGTACGGCCAGCTTCACCAACAGAATATGGAGGGAAATTATAATGTAGCATGAAGTTTTGCTTAGTTGTGCCCTCTAAACTATCAATAAATTGCTCATCATCACCAGTGCCTAAAGTTGCAACAACTAATGCTTGGGTTTCGCCACGTGTAAATAGGGCTGAGCCGTGTGTGCGAGGCAACATGCCAACTTCTGAAACGATTGGGCGAACAGTTGTTAGGTCACGACCATCAATACGCTTGCCTGTTTTAATAATAGAGGTACGAACAATACCAGCCTGTAAAGTTTTGAACGCTGTGCCAATTTGCTCAGCGCCCCATTCAGCCTCTTCGCCTTCTTTAGGCTCAAATGCTGCTTTAACTTTAGCTTTAGCCTCATCAAGCGCATCATAACGAGCTTCTTTTGCAGTAATTTTATATGCTTTAGCAATATCTTTAGAAACTACTTTACCCATAGCTTTTTCAAGTTTGCTAAGATCCTCTGCGATAAACTCACGAGGCTCTTTTGCCGCTTGTTCAGCTAATTTTATAATCGCATCAATTACTTTTTGGCTTTGCTCATGACCAAACATCACCGCACCAAGCATAATTTCTTCTGAAAGCTCTTGTGCTTCAGATTCAACCATTAAAACGGCATCATTTGTGCCAGCCATAACCAAATCTAAAATGCTGTCATCACGCTGATCAATAGGAGTATTTAGCACATATTCGCCATCAATAAGACCAACACGAGCTGCACCAATTGGCCCCATGAAAGGAATGCCAGAAATAGTAAGAGCGGCAGAAGTTGCAATAAGCGCCAAAATATCAGGCTCATTTTCCATGTCGTGCTGTAATACTGTTACGATAACTTGAGTTTCGTTTTTATATCCCGCTGGAAAAAGTGGGCGAATTGGGCGATCAATTAGACGGCAAATTAGCGTTTCAGCTTCTGATGGGCGTGCTTCACGCTTAAAAAATCCACCTGGGATTTTACCAGCAGCGTATGCTTTTTCTTGATAATTTACTGTAAGGGGGAAAAAATCTTGCCCCGGTTTGGCGCTCTTAGCGCTAACAACAGTTGCTAAAACAACGGTTTCGCCTAATTTTGCTAAAACAGCGCCATCGGCCTGACGGGCGATTTTACCTGTTTCAAGAGTAAGAGGCACACCGCCCCAATCGAGTTCTACTTTATGATGATTAAACATATTTTTCTTCTTTATCTATCTGTTGGCTGTTTATAATGAGCCGATTTTTATTTACGGATTAGCTTAGTTTCACACCCCATATGCAAAGCAAAAAATGTGCAAAGCTAAAATACTAAATCCTTGTTTATTATTTTGACCAAGATGGCGAGCGGCTTTCTAACAAAAACGAATGAAAGCGGCTAACGATCTTGATCAAAAAGTAAAAAGGCGCAAAATTGCGCCCCTTTTTCTTAAAGCCTAACGGCGTAATTCAAGTCTTTTAATCAAGTCTTGATAACGGCTTTCTGATTTGCCTTTGGTGTAATCAAGTAAACTACGACGTAAAGCCACCATTTTTAATAGACCACGACGAGAATGATTGTCTTTTTTGTGGGTTTTGAAATGTTCAGTTAGGGTTTTTATGCGATCTGAAAGAATTGCAACCTGTACTTCTGGTGATCCTGTATCACCTTCTTTAATGGCATATTCTTTTATGATTTGTGCTTTTCGTTCTGGTGTAATCGACAACGTTTATATCCTTTCATTTTGGATTTGTTAAAACCAAAGCCGAGATGTCGTTCAGCAAAGGTAAGGTAATTATCTTTATTTAAGTAAAGATGGGTTTGGCTATAGAGCAAAAGTAAAATAATTGCAAAGCTAAATATTCTAGGCTGCTGCAGATCCTTTATTTCTACTTCTTGTAAATTTGTTTTTGCCTATATCTTTGCCTTTTCTCTTTTTACTTGTCGACGGCGCATCAGTTGGTCGTTGCTTCTGCTCGTTTCTCTTTGCGGGGTTGCCCGACTCACCTGCCGATTTGTTAGCCCATTTTTTCTTAAAAGATTTCGGCTTTCTGTTAGCGTTTTCATTGCCATCATTGTTGCTATTAGAATTATTACTATTGTCCGCCGTTGGTCGCTTTGCTCCCATCCCCGCCTTGCTAAAATTCTTTGGGTCTCTACGCTTAAAAGTTTTAGCGTTGCTTTTATTTTCAGAACCTTCTTCTAATCTTTCAGGGCGATAGGTATTTCTTTTTCTTTCGCCTTCATTTGCATTCTCATTAGAATTTTTTGATCTATAAGGTTTTCTAGAATCAGATCTATAAGAATCTTTAGAACGGCTATTTCTGCCATCTCTTTTTTTCTTGCCGCCGTTGGTCGCTCTGCTCCCGTCCCCGGCACCCCCGCCACTTCTACTTCTATCTTTATTGCGTGATTTAACTCGATTGCGAGAGCGAGGGTTTTTCTTTGAATTTGCTTTTTCTTCTTCCTTACTAATTTCACCAGAGGCAATTTCAATAGTAATTCCCATTAATTTTTCAATGGCTCTTAAAAGCGAAATGTCGCTAGGAGGGCAAAAGGCAATGGCTTGCCCTGATGCGCCAGCACGTGCTGTGCGTCCAATGCGATGCACATAATTTTCTGCCATTTCTGGTAAATCATAGTTAAAAACGTGAGAAACATTAGGAATATCAATGCCACGTGCCGCAACATCTGTTGCAACTAGCACTCTTGTTTCACCGCTTCTAAATTTACGAATAGCTCTATCACGTTGCCCTTGAGATTTATTGCCATGAATAGAATCGGTTTTAAAGCCCTTATCCTTAAGATGTTTCATAAGTTTTTCTGCGCCATGTTTTGTGCGAGAAAAAACTAAAGCAAGGTGATTTTTATCTTCATTTAGGCACTCTTTTAACAAATCAGCTTTTGCTCTTGAGCCAATGAAATGCACGCTTTGTTTAACTTTATCAGCGGCAGTTCCTTGAGGGGAAACCTCAACGCGCTTAGGGTCTTTAAGAAATGCCTTTGATAATACTGAAATAGATTTTGGCATGGTGGCAGAAAACATCATGGTTTGACGAGGCGTGCCTAGCATTTGTGCAATTTCTTGAAGCACATGAATAAAACCAAGATCAAGCATTTGATCGGCTTCATCAAGCACAAGGTATTTTACTGTATCAAGATATATGGCTTTACGATCAACAAGATCCATCAAACGACCTGGTGTAGCAATTAAAATATCAGTACCACGACCTAGTTTTTGTCTTTGTATTTGAATTGAAGAACCGCCTACAACCACATTTACTTTGAGGTGCGTATGACGAACATAGGTGCGCATATTATCGGCAATTTGATTGGCCAATTCACGGGTTGGTGCTAAAATTAGCGAGCGAGTGGTTTTGTTTTCTGGGCGATCAAGCTCTTTTATTAGGTGCTGCACCAATGGAAGGCCAAAAGCTGCGGTTTTACCTGTGCCAGTTTGCGCCAAGCCCATAATGTCGTGCCCTTCAAGCACTAGCGGAATTGCTTGCTCTTGAATTGGGGTGGCTTTTTCAAAACCAAGCCCATTAATAGCTTTTATAATTGTTGGATGAAAATCAAATTCATTAAAATTGGTCAAAATATATCTTTCTTTTGCGAGGTAATCATCAACAAGATAATTATCCACGATAATAAACGTCAATAATCCTTGCTCCAACAGAGCGAAGATTATTAGATTGCGGTTTTAACGATTCTGAGCAATTAAATTGCCCTATCGCTAAGATCCCCGCGTGATATGGGAACTTTTGGGAAAAGCCTGTTTTATACCATCAGGCATTTGGTTTTTGCATTTTACTATATGCTTGGTTGCTCACGCACCAACTAATTCATGGGCTATATCGTTTGTTATGATTAAAGAGTCAAGTTATATTATAATTTTGACAATTATAGTAAATTTCCAAATATTTTATATGGGGCTTGAGTTTTAATTGTTTTAGGGCTATATGAGGGTTAACAATCTTAAGAATAACTTAGAGAGTGGGCGCCATAAAGGCTCCGCTCTTTTTTATTGCATAAAATAAAGAGAATAAAATTGAACAATAAACGTTATATTTGTGAAAGTGGTTCAGAGGCTCGCATAGCCGCTATTGTCATTCCAATAGCTAGTGATATGGGGTTTGACTTGGTGCGAGTTAAAATAATTAGTGGTAATGATACGACCTTGCAAATTATGGCGGAGGACGAGCAGGGAAAGTTTTCAATAGCTGATTGCACAAAATTAAGTCGTGAACTAAGCCCTGCCCTTGATGTGGAAGAGCCACTTTCAAATGCTTATCAACTTGAAATTTCTTCGCCTGGGATTGATAGGCCATTGGTAAGGGCTAGGGATTTTGCTCGCTATATTGGGCATGATGCCAAAATTGAACTTAGAGATATGATAGATGGGCGGAAGCGCTTTCGTGGTGAAATTATTAAAGCTAACGAGACAAGTGTTACAATAAAATTGCGTGATGCCTTGCCAGATACAGACCCAAATCATCAACTAGAGTTAGAGCAAATAGCAGAAGCTAAGCTTGTTATGAGTGATAAATTGCTTGAAGAAGCACGTAAACAACAAATCAACAAAGATCTTGATAATCCTGATATAGAGGTTATTGAGGATAATATTAAGGAGAATATATAATGGCCGTTTCAGCCAATCGTTTGGAGCTTTTGCAAATTGCAGACGCAGTTGCACGTGAAAAATCAATAGATAGACTTATTGTTATTGATGCAATGCAAGACGCTATTCAAAAAGCGGCTCGTTCTCGTTATGGTGCTGAAACTGAAGTTAAGGCTGAAATTAATCCAAAAACAGGCGAAATGCGCCTTTGGAAATTGTTAGAAATTGTTGAGGAAGTTGAAGAGCCCGCTCGTCAAATTTCTTTGCCACACGCTAAAGAAAAAATCAAAGAGGCGCAACTTGGGCAATATATTTCAGAGCCGCTTCCTCCAGTAGAATTTGGACGTATTGCGGCGCAATCTGCAAAACAAGTAATTGTACAAAAAGTTCGTGATGCTGAGCGTGATCGTATGTTTAGTGAATATACTGATCGCATTGGTGAGGTAGTTAATGGCACTGTTAAGCGTGTTGAATATGGTAATGTAATTGTTGATTTGGGTAAGGGCGAGGCGATTATTCGCCGTGATGAACTTATCCCACGTGAAACATTTCGCTATGGCGACAGAGTACGTGCATATATTTATGACGTAAGACGTGAGCAACGTGGGCCGCAAATTTTCCTCTCGCGCACTCATCCACAATTTATGGCTAAATTGTTTATGCAAGAAGTGCCAGAAATTTACGATGGAATTATTACAATTCGCTCAATCGCTCGTGATCCGGGATCTCGTGCAAAAATTGCGGTAACTTCAAATGATAGCTCAATCGATCCAGTTGGTGCTTGTGTTGGTATGCGTGGCTCACGTGTGCAAGCAGTGGTTGGAGAATTGCAGGGTGAAAAGGTTGATATTATCCCATGGACCGATAATATTGCTGATCTTGTGGTTTCTGCTTTGCAGCCATCTGAAGTTGCAAAAGTGGTACTTGATGAACAGGGTGAGAAAATAGAAGCGGTTGTGCCTGATGACCAGCTTTCTTTAGCTATTGGGCGACGTGGACAAAATGTGCGCTTAGCATCTCAGCTTATTGGTTGGGATATTGATATTTTAACCGAGCTTGAAGAGAGCGAAAGACGCATTAAAGAATTTACCGATCGTTCAGAATTATTTATGGCATCAATAGATGTTGATGAAATGTTGGCGCAATTACTTGCATCAGAGGGTTTTACCTCTGTTGAAGATCTTGCCTATATTGAATTAGAAGAAATAGCGTCTATTCAAGGGTTAGATGCAGATATTGCTACTGAGTTGCAAGATCGTGCGAAAGAATATCTTAACGCAAAAGAAGTTGCGCTTGATGAGGAGCGTAAAAAGCTTGGCGTTAGTGACGATCTATATGAAATTTCTGGCCTTACTGGTGCAATGTTAGTTGAACTTGGCAAAGATGGTATTAAAACAGTTGAAGATTTTGCTGGTTGTGCCGCTGATGATCTTGTTGGCTGGATTGAAAGAGTGGATGGTGAAGTAAAACGCTTTGCTGGCCTGTTTTCTTCTTTAGATGTTAGTCGTGAAGAAGCTGAGGCGATGGTTTTAGATGCTCGTATTAAAGTTGGTTGGATTAAAGCAGAAGATTTAGTGCAAGAAGATGAAACTAGTGAAGAAGATGAGGCGCAAGAAGGTGAGACGCAAGAAGACGAAACAAGTGAAGAAGAGCAAGAAAATAAAGATAGCTAAATTTTAGAAGAATGAATGAAAGAATGAAACAAAGGGGTCCAAAAATACGCCAATGCGCACTAAGTAAAGAAGAAAAAGAGGCAAAGCATCTTATTAGATTTGTTCTTTCTCCCAATAATGAGATAGTTCCTGATATTGATGCAAAAGCTGAGGGGCGTGGTGTTTGGATATCTCTTTCTCAGCTTGCAGTTAAAGAGGGTGCAAAGAAAAATATCTTTTCTAAAAGCCTCTCTTGTCAGGTAAAGCTACCTAAAGACCTTGCACAAGAGGTGCGCTTGCGCTTAGAACAACGTTTATTAGGTGCGCTTGGTTTGGCAAGAAAAGCAGGGCAATTAATAATTGGTGGTGCAAAGGTGCGCTCTGCTATAGAAAAAGGAAATGTGATAGCATTAATAAGTGCAAGTGATGGTGCGTTAGATGGAAGAAAAAAAATATTAAATATGGCCAACTCTAGATTGAATGAAAAATCTTATTTGCATATTGATATTTTGCATTCAGACCAATTAGATTTGGCATTGGGACGAGAAAATGTGATACATGGTGCATTAATTGCTGGTGCGGCAGGTGAAGCGGCAGTAAATAGGGGCAAAAGATTAATCCGATATATAAATAATTAACAAAGCCAAATAACTAATTAACAAAGCAAAGTAAGAAGCTAAATGAGTGATAAAGAACAAAAAGATAATAAAAACAATGCAGGTGAGGCAGGAAAAAAGACCCTCTCCCTTAAAGGTATTTCTTTAGGTGCTGGCGCTGCTGGTATAGTGCGCTCATCTCGCTCCGTTGTAGTTGAAAAAAGAAGCCGCAAAGTTCTTGCTCCAAAACCAACAGGCACAATTTCACCAAAAGCCCCTCTTGGTGTAAAATCAGCAAGCCAAAAGCCAGCATCAAGCACTCAATCTAAAACTGCTACAAAACCAGTGATAAAACCTAGCCTATCAATTAAAGGTGGTCTAACTGATAATGAAGCTAGTGCACGTGAAAGAGTATTGCGTGAGGCTTCTTTGCGCCAAAAAGCAGATCAAGAAAAATTTGCTGAGCAAGAACAAAAAAGAACTCAAGATGGGAACAGAAGAAGAGCTCTTAGACAAGAAGCTACTTTGCAAGATGAGGCCGCTTTGCAAGAAAAGACCAAACAAAAAGAGGTTGAGCAAGAAGGTGCTACTAAGCAGGTTGATGCTGCTAAACAACAATCAACAGGTGATAGCTCTAAAACTGTAGCTAAAAAACCTAGCAAAACATCAGAAGCTGCTCCAGTTATTTCAGCAGAAGACCTTGAAGCGCAAACTCAGCGTCAGGCTCGTGGTGGCAAACAAGGAGCAGCGCATAAAGCTCCTCTAGTCAATAAAGATGAGCTTGAAAGAGCAAAACGAGCGGCAAGGACTACACCATCTCCTTCAAAAAGAAATCAACCCGGATCAAACTCTCGCTCTCGTCTTACAGTAACTTCAGCGCTTAGCGATAGTGGTGATAGAGACCGTGGTCCTTCACTTGCTGCTATGCGTCGCCGCCGTGAGAAACAAAAGAATAAAATTTCTACCCCGCAAGCAAAAGTTATGCGTGAAGTTATTATTCCTGAAGCTATTTCGGTTCAAGAATTAGCAAATCGTATGTCTGAACGCTCAGTTGATGTTATCAAGCTTTTGATGGAGCAGGGGCAAATGGCAACTATTAACGATATTTTGGATGCGGATACGGCAGAACTTATTACAACAGAACTTGGGCACACAGTTAAAAGAGTTGCAGAAAGCGATGTTGAAGAGGGTATATTTGAAGATATAGATCAAGGCAAAGAAGAAGATTTACGCCCTCGTTCTCCAGTTGTTACTATTATGGGTCACGTTGATCACGGTAAAACCTCGCTTCTTGATGCAATAAGAGAAGCAAATGTTGTCTCTGGTGAAGCTGGTGGTATTACCCAACATATTGGTGCATATCAAGTTGATAAAAATGGTCATAAAATAACTTTCCTTGATACACCGGGGCACGAAGCATTTACTGCTATGCGGGCACGTGGTGCGCAGGCAACCGATATTGCTATTTTGGTTGTTGCAGCCGATGATAGTGTCATGCCGCAAACTATTGAATCAATTAAACATGCAAAAGCTGCTAGTGTTCCTATAATTGTTGCGATAAATAAAATCGACAAAGCAAGTGCCGATGTTAATAAGGTGCGTAATGAATTATTGCAGCATGAGATTTTTGTTGAATCTATGGGTGGTGAAGTTTTGGACGTTGAAGTTTCAGCACTTAAACATACTAATTTAGATAAGTTATTAGAAACTATCTTATTGCAAGCCGAATTGCTTGATCTTAAAGCTAACCCAACAGGCAAGGCGCAAGGAATTGTCATTGAAGCAAAGCTTGATAAGGGTCGTGGTGCTGTTGCAACTACGCTTATTCAACGTGGTGAATTAAAAGTTGGTGATGTGGCTGTTGCTGGATCACAATGGGCACGAGTTCGGGCGCTTATTAATGATAAGGGCGATCAGGTTAAACAAGCAGGGCCTTCAACTCCAGTTGAAATCCTTGGCTTTACTGGCGTTCCAAATGCTGGAGATCGTTTTGCAGTTGTTGAAAATGAAGCAAAGGCTCGTGAAATTACTGAATATCGTAAGCGTGCAATTCGTGAAAAATCAGCAGTTGGGGGGGTAACATCTCTTGAGCAAATGATGGACCAGCTTAAGAGCGCAAATCTTTCTCGTTTCCCACTTATTATCAAGGGCGATGTGCAAGGCTCAGTTGAAGCAATTAATTCTGCACTTGAAAAACTTGGCAATGACGAAGTTTCAGCGCAAATCCTAATGGCTGGAGTTGGTGGCATTACGGAAAGTGATATAACTTTAGCGCAAGCTTCAAACGCTATTGTTATTGGTTTTAATGTGCGTGCTAACAAGCAAGCACTTGAGGCTGCAAATCGTGAAGGTATAGAAATTCGCTATTATAATATTATTTATGATTTGGTTGATGATGTTAAAAAAGCAATGTCTGGATTGCTTGCTCCTGAACGCCGTGAAACCTTTATTGGGTACGCTGAAATTCTTGAGGTGTTTAATATTACAAAAGTAGGTAAAATTGCTGGTTGTCGTGTTACAGAAGGCATTGTTGAGCGTGGTTCTGGGGTTCGTTTGTTGCGTGATGATGTGGTTATTCATGAAGGGGAACTTTCAACCCTTAAACGCTTCAAAGATGAAGTTAAGGACGTGCAATCTGGTCAAGAGTGCGGCATGGCGTTTTTAAAATATGAAGATATGCGAGTGGGAGATGTTATTGAATGTTTCCGTGTTGAGCAGATTGAGCGTAGCCTGTAATAGAGATCAAAAATGAATAAACCTCCATCACAACGTATGTTACGAGTTGGCGAGTTAGTGCGTCATGCGCTAGCTGATATGCTAACACGTGGTGAAATTATTGATCCCTTAATTGAAAGCACAGTGATTACTATTCCTGAAGTGCGTATGTCACCTGATTTAAAATTAGCCAATGCTTATGTTGCGCCACTTGGCGGGTTAAATGCTGATAATATTGTTATAGCGCTAAATAAGCATAAGAAATTTATTCGTGGGTTTATTACTCCAAAGTTAAATCTTAAATATGCACCTGATGTTCGGTTTTTTGTTGATGATACTTTTGATGAGGCAACTAGAATTGATAATTTATTGCGCTCAGAAAAAGTGTTGCGGGATATAGAAGCAAGAAGCGATGAAGAAATCTCAGACTAAGAGAGTAAAGCGCAATATCTCGGGCTGGTTAGTATTTAACAAACCCTATGATATGAGTTCAACTGAGGCGGTTGGAAAATTACGCTGGCTATTAGAGGCAAAAAAGGCAGGTCATGCTGGAACACTTGATCCGCTGGCCACAGGAATTTTGCCTATTGCTTATGGTGAGGCAACTAAGACAATTCCCTATATTCAAAATAGCACTAAGACCTATCATTTTACGCTTGTTTGGGGGCAGGCAACTAGCACCGATGATAAGGAGGGTGAGGTAATTGCAAGTTCAAATATTCGCCCGACAGAACAACAAGTTTTAGCTACCTTGCCAAAATTTACTGGCAAAATAATACAAGTGCCGCCAATTTTTTCAGCGATTAAAATTAAAGGCGAGCGAGCCTATGATTTAGCAAGAGCTGGTAAAAAAATAGTAATGAAACCACGTGAAATAGAGGTTGAAAGTTTTACTTTGCTTGAACATGGTGAGGAGCAATCTAGCTTTGAAGTTATTTGCGCCAAAGGAACTTATATCAGGGCATTAGCACGAGATTTAGCAAATGAACTTGGTACAAAAGGGCATGTAGGGGCGCTACATCGTGTTAGCGTTGGTCATTTTAGTGATGAAAATGCAATAGATTTAGAGCAGTTTGAAAATGCTACATTAGAGCAAAGAGAAGCTATGTTAAAACCTGTAGCATATGGTTTAAGTTCTTTAGCTGAAATAAAAATAGACGCACGCCAAGCTGTTAGCATTAGGCTTGGAAACGGCGTTCTTTTAACGGGTGCAAATGCACCAATAAAGCTTGATGAGGCGTGGGTTAGCCATAAGGGGCAAGCGGTGGCAATAGGTTATGTTGAAAAAGGGCAGTTTAAGCCCAAAAGAGTGATTTTGGCTGGTTAGTAGTCTATGAAGCCCACCGATGGCGGGCTTCAATGATTTAGATCCTAACCCTAATGATTAATTATAGCTATTGCCAAAATCATTAGCTGTAATTTCGCCATCTCCATTCGTATCTTTTTGTTCAAAAAAGCTTTTGGCATTTTCTAAAAATTCTTCACGTGAAACTTGCCCATCGCCATCAAGATCATTTGCCTCTAGCGTCATCGGGCTTCCAGCTTTTTTATTGGTTTGGCCAATATTTTTGTTCGCCATGTCGTTGGCACGTGCTTCATCAAAATATATATATTCATCTGCATCTAAAATGCCATTGTCATCACTATCAAATGAGAGGAAAATATTGCCACGCTTTTCTTGCATTTCTGCAAGTGTTACTCTGCCATCTTCATTTTCATCCCAGCTATTTATAAAATTTTGCCCCGGAACACCGCCGCCAGCTGCCAAAGCACTGATTGGGCTTGTTGCTAATAGTGAGCTGATAATAATTGCGCTAATAATTTTAGTTTTCATGATATATACCTTTATACTTTCTGAGCAAATTGCTATTTAGTTAATATTTGTTACATTCCAATAATGGAATATATGGATAAAATAGTCTAATTAACTCTTGGTAATTTAGATGAAATTTTTGTAATGTTAGAAGAACTTAAAGTTAAGCCCCTAAAATAAATTTTTTGATTTTGTCTATAACAAACGATATGCGCTTTGAATTATAGTTGCGCATGGGCAATTCTGCATAGCTTAGCATGTAAAGATAAATGCTTAATGGCTTAAAACAGGCATTTTTCAAAAGTGAAATAAAAACTCTTATCTCGTCCTTGTTTTTTGGCTTTTTTCTCATAGCGAGTTGCTTGCCAGCCAATAAAAGGCTGATGCCAGAACAGTGGTTCATTAAGATTGTGGGTAAAACTCTTGTGTCGTAAAATATGCGCTAGTGTCCAATTTGCATAATCTTCTATATCTGTTGCAAAGTGGAATAGTCCTATAGGTTTAAGCGCCTTTGCCATTTCATCAAGTGTCATTTTTGAAACAAAGCGGCGCTTATTGTGTTTTTTCTTTGGCCAAGGGTCTGGATAGAGCAGGTAAATTTCATCTATAGATTTTTCATCAATAGCGTTTAATAATTTTATTGCATCATCGCTAAATAGGCGAATATTTTTAATATTATGCGTTTTTATTTGCTGCAATAATTTACCGATGCCGCCTGTAAATACCTCACAGCCAATAAACCCAATTTCAGGATTTTCTATAGCTTTTCTGGCTAGATGTTCGCCGCCACCATAGCCAATTTCAAGAATGATTTTTTGTTTGTTGGGAAATATTTTTTTGATATTAACATTATTATTTGCCAAATCTATTTCTAGATTTGGCAATAATTTATCAAAAAGCTCTTGTTGCCCCCTAAGCATTCTCTTGCCCGATTTGCGGCCAAAAAATGCCCTTGGTGCATTAAAGTCTTTTGGTGTGCTAAACACCTTTGGGGCTTGCCCGCTTTTAAGCATAGTTTTTTAATGCTGCCTTTAGTGGTTTTACCAAATCAAGCTTTTCCCAAGAGAACGATCCATCACGCCCAGCTTTGCGACCAAAATGACCATAGGCTGCAGTTTTTGCATAAATTGGTTTGTTAAGCTTAAGATGCGCACGAATGCCCGTTGGTGAAAGATCCATCACTTCATAGATGATTTTTTCCAATGTTTCATCATCATATTTGCCAGTGCCATCGCTATCAACAAAGATTGATAGAGGTTGCGCAACGCCTATGGCGTATGAAAGTTGAATTGTAACACGGCCTGCAAGTTTGGCGGCAACAATATTTTTGGCTAAATAACGAGCGGCATAGGCGGCTGATCTATCAACTTTAGTGGTATCTTTGCCAGAAAAAGCACCACCACCATGCGGCGCTGCTCCGCCATAAGTATCTACAATGATTTTGCGGCCAGTAAGTCCAGCATCGCCATCAGGCCCACCAATTACAAATTTACCAGTTGGATTGACATGCCAAACGCAGTTTTTTGCTATTGGTAATCCCTCAAGCGCTTCTCTTATATAAGGCTCAACTACTTGGCGCACTTTATTGCTATCCCAACTTGCATCTAAATGCTGGGTTGAAAGTACAATTTGCGTTACTTCTTTTGGCTTGTCATTTTCATATTTAACGGTGATTTGTGATTTTGCATCAGGGCCTAATTTACCAGCT
>JAMONS010000133.1 GCA_027065555.1 Hyphomicrobiales bacterium
CTTATTTTTCAATATGTTATATAATGGAAATCTATCTACTAAATTTTTAGTTTGACAATTAATATTTTTAGTTTGACTATTAAGCAATCAGAATGATCTGGGAGAATAAATATACTAATTTAAAAAACAAAGCATTGGGAGGGAAAAATGCGAAAGTATTTACTATCAGCAGTAGCAGCAATTGCTATTATTTCAGGAACAGGGGTCTACGCAGACGAAGCGGCGGCTACAAAGTGGATAAATCAAGAATTTCAGCCATCTTCACTAACTAAAGAAGAGCAAAGCGCAGAGATGGCATGGTTCATTAAAGCATCAGAGCCATTCAAAGGGATGGAAATTAATGTGCTTTCAGAGGGTATTCCAACCCATTCTTATGAATCAGAAGTACTTACCAAAGCTTTTTACGAGATCACTGGCATTAAAGTTAACCATCAGATTTTAGGTGAAGGCGAAGTTGTGCAAGCGGTTCAAACTCAAATGCAAACTGGACGAAACCTCTATGATGCCTATGTTAATGATTCTGACTTGATTGGCACCCATTCGCGCCTACAACTTGCATATAATCTCAGCGACTGGATGGTAGGTGCAGGTAAGGATGTAACAAATCCTGGACTGGATTTGGATGACTTTATTGGTTTGCAGTTTACGACAGGGCCAGATGGAGATCTGTATCAATTACCAGATCAGCAATTTGCTAATCTTTACTGGTTCCGCAAAGATTGGTTTGATCGCCAAGACTTAAAAGATGATTTTAAAGCCAAATATGGCTATGACCTTGGCGTTCCAGTAAACTGGTCAGCTTACGAAGATATAGCTGAATTCTTTTCTAAAGACGTGAAAGAAATTGATGGAGTTACTATCTATGGTCATATGGACTATGGTAAACGTGCGCCTGACCTTGGTTGGCGGATGACCGATGCTTGGCTTTCAATGGCTGGTGCTGGATCAAAAGGTGAGCCAAATGGCGTTCCAATTGATGAATGGGGTATCAGAATGGAAGCTGGAACTTGTAATCCTGTTGGCGCTTCTGTAAGTCGTGGCGGTGCTGCGAACGGCCCAGCGGCAGTTTATGCTGTTCGCAAATGGGATGAATGGCTCCGTGCTTATGCACCTCCTGGTGCAGCTTCATTTGACTTCTATCAGTCACTTCCTGCTTTAAGTCAGGGAAATGTTGCCCAGCAAATTTTCTGGTACACAGCATTTACAGCAGACATGGTTAAACCTCAGTCAGAGGGTAACAATACTGTTGATGAGAATGGCACTCCATTATGGAGAATGGCTCCTTCCCCACATGGCCCTTATTGGGAAAAAGGTCAAAAAGTTGGTTATCAGGATGTGGGTTCATGGACTATCCTGAAATCTACTCCCGAGGATCGTGCTAAAGCGGCATGGCTATATGCCCAGTTTGCAGTTTCCAAAACTGTTGATGTAAAGAAATCTCATGTAGGCCTTACCTTCATCCGTAACAGCACAATCGAGCATCAATCATTTACAGATCGCGCACCCAAATTGGGAGGCTTGGTTGAGTTTTATCGCTCACCAGATCGTGTAGCTTGGTCACCAACGGGCATTAATGTTCCAGATTATCCAAAACTAGCGCAAATCTGGTGGCAGCAAATTGGTGATGTGAACTCAGGTGCATTTACTCCACAAGAAGCTATGGATCGCCTTGCTGAGGAAATGGATATTACCATGGCTCGTATGCAAAGGGTTGACGAAGAAGGCAATGTTTACGGAGGTTGTGGCCCAAGGCTGAATGACCCTAAGGACCCATCTGAATGGCTTGGTAAAGGTGGCGCTAAGGCAAAACTTGATAATGAGAAACCTCAAGGCATAACAGTCAACTATGATGAATTAGTTGCTCGCTGGGCCGCCAATTAAGACTGGCCTACACTGGATTATTTTAATGATAATCTAGAATAAAATTAGCCGGGACTTTTATAGTCTCGGCTTTTTAAAAAAATTACGCACCCTAAAATTGTTATCAACATACTGATCACGTTTTAACTTGTGCATTAACAGATTATTTTTATAGGAAATACTGGTATGATTATTGAGCTTCGAAATATTACTAAGAGTGTTGGAGCAAACATCCATATCAAAGAAACAAACCTAGTTTTAAAGACTGGTCATTTTAATGTTCTGCTTGGTGCTACTGGTGCAGGGAAAACATCGCTAATCAAGTTGATGGCGGGGTTAGATAAGTCAACATCAGGACAAATTTTAATGGATGGCAAGGACGTTACAAAATTGTCCACCCAAAAGAGAAATATCAGCCTTGTCCATCAGTTTTTTGTCAATTATTCACATATGAGTGTGTTTGAAAATATCGCCTCCCCCCTTAAGGTTGTAGGCATGGCAAAGTCAGAAATTGAAGACAGGGTTGAAGAAGTGGCAAAGATTTTGCAATTACAGGACATGCTTAAGCGTCGCCCTAATGAACTTTCTGGAGGACAACAACAAAGAGTTGCCCTTGCAAGGGCACTTGCAAAAGAAAGCAAGGCTGTTTTTTTAGATGAACCATTAGCTAATCTTGATTATAAACTACGTGAAGAATTACGAGACCGATTGCCTGAATTTTTTGCAGATAGAGGTGCTGTTGTAGTTTATGCAACATCTGAACCTGAAGAGGCGCTTTTATTAGGCGGATATACCGCATTAATGGATGATGGTCGCATAACACAGTTTGGAGCGACCTCTGACATCTATCATAACCCTAGCAACCTAATGTCTGCGAGAGTTTTTTCAAACCCTCCTATTAATGTAACCCATATTACAAAAAGAGGAAATCAAGCACAAATGGGCGATCAGGCTCAATGGAAACTTGAGGGTGATGCAGCAAAACTGCAAGACGGAAATTATACAATAGCTATTCGACCCAACCACATATCACCAGTTAAAACTTTGGATAATTTCGTTGCAATTACCGGAAAAGTGCAAATTACTGAGTTAAGTGGTTCAGAAAGTAGTGCTCATTTTTTGGCAGGTTCTAATAATTGGGTTTCTTTAGCTTCTGGCGTTCACTCATGTGAAATAGGGCAAAATCACCAATTTTATATAGACCCATCGCATTGTTTTTACTTTGATTCTAATGGCAAAATTGTAGCTTAGGGAGGGACTGATTAATGGCTAAAATAACATTATCAAAATTGCAGCATTCTTATTATGCAGACCCACAAGAGCCAAAAGATTATGCGCTAAAGAACATCAACCTTGATTGGGATGATGGTGGAGCTTACGCATTATTAGGCCCTTCAGGTTGCGGAAAATCTACCTTACTAAACATTATTTCTGGGTTGCTTACTCCGACACATGGTCAAGTTTTATTTGATGATAAAAATGTAACGCAACTTACCCCAGCTGAGCGTAACATTGCCCAAGTATTTCAATTTCCTGTTATCTACGATACAATGAGTGTGTTTGATAACCTCGCTTTTCCGCTTCGTAATAGAGGCGTTAAAGAAAAGGTGCTCAAAGCTAGAGTACATGAAATTGCAAAAATGTTAGAAATCACTAATCTGCTAAAGATACGTGGCTCAAGACTATCACCAGATAATAAACAAAAAGTGTCAATGGGTCGAGGGCTAGTGCGTGAAGATGTTAATATAGTAATGTTTGATGAGCCGCTAACGGTTATTGATCCACATTTAAAGTGGAAATTACGCTCAAAGCTAAAGGAGCTTCACCAAAAAGTTAGAGCAACTATGATTTACGTAACACACGATCAAACTGAAGCACTGACCTTTGCAGATCAAGTAGTAGTAATGCAAGATGGTGATATAGTGCAAATCGGCACACCTGTAGAATTATTTGAACGCCCAGCACACACATTTGTTGGTCATTTTATTGGATCTCCTGGGATGAATATTCTGCCTTGTGAAATTAACAATGGAGCTGCGTTTTTTAATGGCAAAAAAATTCAGCTTGAAGGACCAATTAAACCTGACATTGAGGGAACAGCCGAAATTGGAATTCGCCCTGAATTTATTTCTCTTTCCAAAAGCGGAATTGAAGCAAAGGTTCGTAAAGTTGCAGATGTAGGGCGACACAAAATTGTTGAAGCAATGCTAGGCGATACCCGCATTAGCGTCATTGTGGAAGGCGAATTACCTGCTCAGGGCAGCAGTGTATATTTAAACTTTCAACCTAATCAAACCAGAATTTATCATGATGGCTGGATAGCAAGTGAGCAGAAAAGGTAAATGTAATGAAAACAATAAACCAAAAAGCATGGCTCTTTGTAATACCCGTATTATTGCTAGTAGCTTTTAATGCCCTAATCCCGATAATGACCGTCGTCAATTATTCAGTACAAGAGACTTTTGGTAATAACCTGTTTTTCTGGCAAGGCCTTGATTGGTTCGAGCAATTATTGAACTCCGAGAGATTTTACTCAGCGCTTGGCCGACAATTTCTTTTCACTGGAACTATTCTTGCAATTGAAATTCCACTAGGCGTGATTATTGCTCTTGCAATGCCACGCAAGGGTTTTTGGGTACCAGTTTGCCTAGTTCTAATGGCGCTCCCCATGTTAATTCCATGGAATGTTGTTGGTGCAATGTGGAATATTTTCACTCTGCCAGATATTGGATTACTAGGATATTTCATAAATAATGTCCTTGGAATTGAATATAATATGACCCAATCACCAGTTGCGGCTTGGGTTACTATAATTGCAATGGATGTTTGGCACTGGACATCGTTAGTGGTATTGCTGAGTTATGCTGGATTGGTTTCTATCCCTGATGCATTTTATCAGGCAGCAAAGATTGATGGCGCTTCAAATTTTGCTATATTTAGATATATTCAACTTCCAAAAATGAAGCGGGTTTTGACTATCGCTATCTTGCTGCGATTTATGGACAGTTTTAATATTTACACTGAGCCATTTGTCCTGACAGGTGGTGGTCCGGGTAATTCAACCACACTTTTATCCATTGATCTTGTAAAAATTGCACTTGGGCAATTTGATCTTGGGCCTGCAGCTGCGATGTCATTAATTTATTTTGCAATTACGCTTTTGGTTTCATGGCTGTTTTATACGCTAATGACCAAAGATGATGAACCAAAAAGGGGCGATAGAATATGAAAAAGAGAAGCTTAATTCCAATTATTTATATTTTATTTCTAATGTTGCCAATCTATTGGCTCATCGCGATGAGTTTCAAAACTACTGGCGAAATATTGTCTGGGTTTTCACTCTTTCCCCAAAACTGGACTTTTGAAAACTATAAGGTAATTTTCACTGATCCAACGTGGTATAGGGGATATATAAATTCCATTATATACGTAACACTTAATACAATCATTACGGTGACGGTAGCACTGCCTGCAGCCTATGCATTTTCTCGATATAGGTTTTTAGGTGACAAGCAATTATTTTTCTGGCTACTTACCAATAGAATGGCTCCTACAGCAATATTTGCCTTACCATTTTTTCAACTATATTCAGCAGTCGGCCTTTTTGATACTCATATAGCAGTTGCTTTGGCGCACACCCTGTTTAATGTTCCTCTTGCAGTATGGATTCTTGAAGGATTTATGAGTGGTGTTCCAAAAGAATTGGATGAAACTGCTTATGTTGATGGTTATTCATTTCCCAAGTTTTTTGGAAAAATATTCTTGCCAACAATCGCCTCTGGGGTCGGTGTAACTGCTTTCTTTGCTTTTATGTTTTCTTGGGTTGAGTTATTACTGGCCAAAACTCTAACAGCAGTTGCTGCTAAACCAATTGCTGCAACAATGACTAAAACAGCATCTAGTGCTGGGTATGAATTAGGGTTACTAGCTGCCGCTGGAGCATTGACTATAATCCCCGGTGCCATTGTCATTTATTTTGTCCGCAATTATATAGCTAGGGGCTTTGCCCTAGGGAGGGTATGATGTTGAGTTGGATGGCTTGGACTTGGCCGACCGCATTATTGTTTATTAGCTTATTTACAGCAATAGGAATTTTAATAGTGATTGAAATTCGACATCCCGGTGGTGATGAGCGAAAGGGCGTACTTGGCCTTGTGACTACTCGCGGTGATCGCTTATTTATAACATTATTGGGATCTGCTTATATTAATCTCGCTTGGCTTGGTTTGTTTGGAATGCCATTGTGGTTTGCATTGGCAATAAGCATTGCTTGGGGAGTATTTTGCTTTTGGAAGGTTTAAACAAAAATCAAATAATTTGCTAATATCTACATTTTGGTATGTAATACGTGCAAATTAAAATAAATTGGCTATGGAAACTTTTTATGAGACGAAAAAAAAGTATTGAATTCCTTACAGAAGTTGAGCTGGAATTCATGATATTACTGTGGAGGCACGGCGAAAGCACAGTTCGTGAGGTGCTAACAAATATGGCACCTGAACGTAATCTTGCTTATACCTCTGCAGCTACGATTTTAAGAATATTGGAGCAAAAAAAGTTTGTAGAGAGCATAAAAAAAGGGAAGACTTACACTTATCGGGCATTACTGAGCAAAGATACCTATCAATCACGGTCTATTAAAAACCTATCAGAAAAACTGTTTGATAACACCCCTGCCTCATTAGTTGCTAGACTTGTAGATGATTACAATTTGTCAAAGGACGATTTAGGAGAAATTCGCGCCCTGCTGATTAGGAGGTTAGAAGATGTCGACGATTAGTGAAATTTTTAATGCTTATATCAATATCAATATATTGCTTATTCTAGTATTTGGATTTTGGTATATAGCACGAATGCTACTTAAGCCAATGGGAATGGCACACGCTTACACGACCCAATTACGACTGTTAAATGGTGTTTTTCTCGCCGTTGTAATAAGTCCGGTTTTTATCTTGTTTTTTTCTCTATTATCAAAATATAGCGTAGTTTCTCCAGAATTCACATTAAATCTATCTGATATTATTGTTGCTCAATACTTGAATGGTAATTTTAATATGAAGCCAGACACATTAGAAGAATATCTAAGTTTGAGAAGTCAGTTAAGTGCTAATTTCCTTGGAATGGGTAGTTATCTTGGAATATTCATTTTAGGTTTAATTATCTCAGGGGCTGTGCTTGTTTTAGCTCGCTTCGCACTCAGCGTTTATGCATTAAAAAGAATAATAAATCAAAGCCAAGTATGGCGTAAAACTGGCAATCTTCATTTGCTGATTTCTGATACAATATCAGTTCCATTTTCAACGCGCACATTTAGAGAAAGGTTTATAATTATACCCTCAAATATGCTTACTAATATTAAAGACCTCAGGATGGTTGTTAGTCATGAATTCCAACATATGCGGCAGTTGGATTTGGAGTGGGAAATTTTTATGGAATTGTTACGACCAGTTTTCTTTTGGAATCCTATCTATTATTTATGGAAGAGACAGCTTGAGCAACTACGGGAATTATCGTGTGACAAACGAGTTTTAGCTCGAAAGAGGTATGATACTAAGGAATATTGTGCTTGCTTGTTACAAGTGTGCCAGAATAGTCTATCAAAAAGCCATCTGCTTTTTACTGCTATTCCTAAGGTAGCTTTAATTAAAACGGATCGTGCATTATTTAGTCGTAATTCAGCATCATTATTACGTCAGCGAGTAAACTCCTTGTTAGATGGAAATATCAAACCATATCCAAAGCTGGTATTTTTGGGAATTATAATCCCATTACTGGCAATTGTGGTTGTATCGACACTGGCAATTCAACAGCCCGATGATTGGAGTCAGGACAGAATAATGCTATCGACAATCATAAATTTAGATAGGTTGGCTGAGCACAATAGCATGGAGACCAATTTCTAACGATTGCTAGCAAACTATAATAATAGATTTTAATGTTAGTGAAACTGTGCATCAAACTACTTCTTATGGATAGAAGGGTTGAGCATTATGATATGCTCCAGCTTTTAAGTTGTGAGCGGATGAGCATGAGTAAAGGTCAATAACAACGGCCAGATACAAATCAACTGCCCTTGCGTGATGCAACTATATGGCTATTTTGTTTAGATCTTTTATAGCATTATTTGTTCAAAACATCTTTTAGCGCTGGATAAAGCGCTAAATAACGTCCATATATTTCTTCGTACTTTGCTACATTATCTTTTATAGGTTCCACATAAATCCCTGATCGTACCATTGCAGAAATTCCTTCGTCAATGCTAGAGAAGTGCCCTGAGCCATATGCGGCCAAAACCGCGGCTCCAGTTGAAGGGGCATCAGGCGTAGCAGGGACGCGAACGGGCAGACCAGATGTATCCGCATGTATCTGCAACCAAAGACTAGAGGATGCTGCACCACCACCAACTGTAATTTCAGTGTTTATGTACCCTGCACGCGTAAAGGCATCCAAGATAGTTCTAGTTCCAAACCCGACACCCTCCATGATCGCTCTAAAAATATGGTGTTTTTCGTGAGATAGTGTCAAGCCGACTAGTGCTCCACGCGACATAGCATCGGTATAAGGAGTTCGATTTCCTTGAAAATGATCTTGAACAATTAACCCATCACAACCAGGCTCCAACTCTTCAGCCATAGCATTCAAACTATCAAAATCGAGAGGCCCTCCAGTTAAGCGGCCCAGCCAGTTTATGATTGAACCAGTTGAAGTTTGGCCTCCTTCCACAATATAGCGGCTCGGATAAACAATATCTGGATAGCTCCCCCATACACCGTGCGCATGAACAGGTGCATCAGTCACTCCAAACAACAAATGAGAAGAGCCAGTAATAAGTGCAAGCTGTCCCGGTTGAGCAACACCCAGCCCAATCATTCCAATTAGTGCGTCTGCACCACCCTGTATGACTTTGACGGTTTTAGGTATCCCAAGCTCCTCAGCAGCGCTAGCTCTGAGCGTACCAATAACTTCTCCTGGAGCAACAACTCTTTGTGGCCATTTACTCTGCAACTCTTCAAAATCAAGTGCCTTAAGAAGGCTTGTCGCCCACCCTCCCCGTTCAGTAGAATAATGCCAACGCAGACCTACATTGTTCAAGCTAGCAACCCATTCCCCAGTCAACTTGTAACTGAGATAGTCTTGATATTCGCAAATTCTATGCGCTTTGTTAAATATCTGAGGTTCATGCCGCTTTAACCAGAGTGCCTTTGGTATCATCCACTCAGCTGACACTGGCCCTGCACCATTTCCATTTACCTCAAGAGCTCTATCACCTGTTGCTAAAACAGCATCAGCTTCTGAGCTAGCACGTACATCCATCCATATCATTGCTGGACGCAACGCATCTCCATTTTCATCCAAGGCCACAACCGAGCAACTGGTAGTTGCATAGGCGATGGCCACAATTTGATCCCCTGATATCCCTGCTTCTTCAATTGCACCGCGTGATGCTTTAACAAAGTTTTCCCACCAGCTAGAAGGATCCTGCTCAGCTTGCCCTCCTGCTGCAAACTTCGTCTCATAAGGACATGAAAAGCTACCTAAACAATTTCCTGAAATATCATAAATTCTAGCACGCAGGCTTTCTGTCCCTCCGTCAGCTGTTAAAAAATATACCATATTTACCCCCATCATTACAAAGTATAGCAGAAAACTCAAAGATCACGAAATACCTGCAACGCTTTACTTGCATACATTATTGCAGGGCCTCCGCCCATTTCAACAGCAACCTCTAACGCTTCAATCAACGCACCTTCATCAGCACCGTGTCGTTTAGCTCCATCCACATGATATAAAATACAATCATCACAACCTTTTACTACAGCAATGGCGGTTGCCATCAACTCTTTATTTGCAGATGTTATTTTTTTCTGTGTGCTCGCCACTCTTGATATTTTAGCGAACCCAGAAAAAAGCTCTGGTGTAGCATTTGAAAATGCAGCTATCCTAGCTTTAGCTTCAAACAGTCTATCTCTAGCAGTTGTCATTCTATATTCCCTGCAGTAAAATTTTGAGTGTTTCAACGGGTTGATCCCAGTGCACCATATGCCCTGCATGAGCAAAATTATGTACGGCTACGTTGCTTGGAACAAAATATACATCAGGCCAATCAATAATACGATCTTTATGACCAATCAGAATGCGTGTAGGAACTTTGCTTGCAATATCCTCAAGCGCTGGAATAATATCAACCTGTTGCCTATTTTTACTAGCCAAAGACTTTGCAAGAGATTGTAGCCTCCCCTTTTTTAAGTCCTTGTATAGAGCATCAATGGCTGTGTCAGATAGGCTTAACGGGCGGTCTGTTATACGCTTAAGTAGCTGTTTCACTTCTCCAGCCGAGGAAGGCTTTGACATACCCAGAATAAAATCTGAATCAATATTCAAGCCGATACCCACTGGCGCAATCAATGTCAAAGAAGCAATGGATTTATTTTTAGCCAATGCAAGCGCTGGAACTGAACCTAAAGAGTGAGCAACCAGATGGAAGGGTTGCGAACCCAATACTTCCTTTGCGAAGGTTGCAAGGTTTACGGATAAATCCTCTACATTTTCTGCTTCGAGTTTACTGGCTCCGTGTCCTGGCAGATCAATTGCCACCACATGGTGTCCAGCCCTAGAAAGTCCATTCATTAACCCCGCATAAGTGGCATTATCGCCAGAAAACCCGTGTATCAGTAAAAATGGCTTACCATTCTTTGCTCCAGCTGACACATAAGAAATATTATGTGCAAAATGATGGTTTGCACTATCCTTATGTAACAGGGTTGCTTCCACGTCGCTTTTTTCAACACGTCCACGCCGCCCGCTACCATTGATGCTATTGATATCAATATTGTTTAAGCGAGCTATACGCCTCGCAACCGGAGTAGCACGATGCACACCAATGTTCTTACTTATTGGTTTAGAGTTATTTTCTATATCTTTGATTTGCAACTCTTTTGATTGAAATGCAAGTTGCACCTCTGTTTTATCTTTGTCACTATCAACATTATCATCAGCTGCAGTCCAGTCTGGTCCATCTTCAATTTTAATTCTGGCAATCGGCTCACCGACCAACACAGTCTCCCCCTCATTTTTCAGTTTCTCAAGCAATGTCCCCTCACCAAGCGCAGGGAATTCTACGGCTGTCTTATCCGTTTCAACGACAATAATTGGATCACCACGCTTAAATTTTTGGCCAACCTTAACTAACCAAAAATTAACAACCCCCTCTTCCATTGCCTCACCCAGACTAGGCATATTTAATATAGATTCGATCACATCACGAGCCTTTTTGCTGTTTCCTCTATCACTTTAGGAGATGGAATTGATCCTGCCTCCAGATCAGCAGAAACTGAAATTGGACAGTCCTCTCCAGCAACACGCACCACCGGATCTGTTAAATAATCAAAACACTCCTCAGAAATTCGCGCCGAGAGTTCAGAAGCAACCCCTGATGTAAGAACTGCCTCAGAGACAACTAAAACCTTACCCACCTTCTCAACTTCCTTTCGAATTGTATCAAAATCCAGTGGATTAAGAGTTCGAAGATCAATTACAGTTGCTTCAATGTTTTGTTTTGATAAAGCTTGCGCTGCCTGCATAACAAATTGCAACTGTCGGGAATAGGTAACTATCACAATATCTGAACCATGTCGGCGAACAGCTGCCTTACCCCAAGGAAGAGGCTCGATACTCAGATCAACATCCTCCTTTAACGAATAAAGGCTCTTATGCTCTATAAATACTACTGGATCAGGCTTGGTAAGGCTTTGACGCAGAAGATGATAGGCATCAGATACTGTTGCTGGCATAGCAAGACGAAGACCCGGAGTATGCATAATAAATGCTTCAAGACTTTGACTATGTTGAGCGCCAGCAGAGCGCCCTGCACCACCTTGAGTTCTCAATACTAACGGCACACCAATCTGACCACCAAACATATAGCGGATTTTTGCTGCCTGATTTCCTAACTGATCCATCGTCATACCGATAAAGTCGACATACATAAGCTCAGCCACAGGTCGTAAGCCACTCATTGCAGCGCCTATTGCAGTACCAATAATTGCTGGTTCAGAAATAGGAGTATCAAGTAAACGCTCGGGTCCAAATTTATCAATAAGCCCTTTTGTAACGCCATAAGCGCCGCCATAACGGCCCACCTCCTCACCAATGATAAAAATACTTTCGTCTTCTATCATTGCATCATATAATGCCTGTCGTAACGCATCACGATAAGTCAACTCAACCATAATTACTCCCTTGCCAAAATTCGATTGATACGTGTCTGAACTGGTTCAGGTTCTGGCTCGTTAGGGCCATAAACGTCACGAAACATTGATGATAACGGGGGTGGACTAGAGGAAATTGCAAAGTCTATAGCAGAGTCCATTTCATCACTGATAGATTGGTCAATAATATCCAAAACCTCATCAGACACCCCCTCTTTGATTATATTATCTCGGGCAAATAATACTGGATCTCTCTTACGTCCCTCAGTCTCTTCCTCTTCGCTACGATATGGGCTTTTGTCCATTCGGGCATGACCAAAAAACCGGTAGCATGACACTGCTAGAAATCCCGGTTTACCAACACGGGCATCGTCCGTAAGTTTTTGTGCTGTCTCTTGAACAGTTTCAACATTCAGCCCGTCCACACTTATGCCGTTCAAGCCAAGCGCTATCGCACGTTCATGTAAATTAGTAGCCTTTGTTGCCTGATCAATTCTCGTACCCATTCCATATTGATTGTTTATACACACAAACAAAACTGGCAAATCCCACAACGCAGCCATATTCATACTTTCGTACAAAATACCTTGCTGCATAGCTCCATCACCAAAAAATGCAACCGATATTGCTCCTGTCTTACCACGCTTTGCAGCAAGCCCAGCTCCAACAACAGCAGGTATCCCCCCTCCAACAATTGCGTTTGCACCCAGATGACCCAACCCCATATCAGCAATATGCATAGAGCCGCCTTTTCCTTTGCAATAACCTGTTTCCTTTCCAGCAATTTCAGCCATCATAAGATTAGGATTAGCACCACGGCTTAAAAAAATTCCGTGCCCTCTATGATGAGTAGTAAAACTATCACCTTCTTTCATAGCCGAACAAACACCAACCGCTGCAGACTCTTCTCCAATAGATAAGTGCAACATTGAGCCTGCACTTTGTCCTCGTACAAACAACTCGCCAACCCGCTCCTCAAATGTTCTCACACGACGCATTTGCCGATAAAGATCTTCAAGCCTTGAGTTAGTTCTGGCATCATGGATATGTTTCAACTTAATCTCAGTCATGTTCATTTCCCCCTCACAAAAGCTTGAGTTTAGTTGTGCGCGACACGATTGCCACCGCCACCAGAATAACAATGCCCTTAACAATATTTTGGATATAAGAATCCATCCCTATTAGGTTCAGACCATTATCAAGAATGCCTATGAATAGAGCGCCACAAAAAGTGCCCAATACAGTCGCTGTTCCCGGTCGGAACATCGTCATTCCAATAAAGACTGTTGCCAGCCCGTCCAAAAGATATCTTTCGCCAACATTTGGTTGGCCAGACCCAAGACGTGCAGCCAGAAGAGCACCCGCAACAGCTGCAAAAAGAGCAACTATGGTAAGCGCAGCTGTACGATAAAATACTATTCGAACACCAGAAAGTTCCGCCGCTTTCTCATTACCGCCAACAGCATATATATAACGACCAAACACCGTACGTTCCATGACAAACCATGCCAAAGCGACTGCTGCAATCATAAAGAATGCCAATATAGGCACTCCCAGAAAGCGTCCCTGACCCAAAAAAAGATAACTGTCTGGCAGGCCTCCATAAATTGCCCGCCCGCCTGTAAGCATAAAATTAATACCAAACAATATTGAACCAGTGGCGAGCGTAGCAATTAAAGAAGGAATACCTATTTTTGTAACCAATAGACCATTGGTGATTCCAACAACAAGCCCAGCGCCCATGCCAATAGTAATAGCAAACCAGAGATCCACACCGTTAATAAGCAACATCGGCACCAAAATACCAGTCAAACCAACTATGTAACCCACTGATAGGTCAATTTCTTTTGCAGCAAACCCAAAAGTTAGACCACAGCCAACTATAGTTAGAATAGAAATTTGCTGCAAAATATTTGTTAGATTAATAATCGTCATAAATCGGTCAACTGAAACTGAAAAACCGATAAACATCAAAACCAACACAATTAGAGTGGAATATTTTTGAACCCACTCCATGTTGAATTGGATGTTTTTGCTCTTTTTAGTATCCATTTCTTGCACTTTCCTGCTCATGCGTTTTCTCCAGATAATGCAGAAATAAAACGCTTCTCAGAAAAGTCTTCTGCAAAAATTTCCTTGCCCGGACATCCATTTACAAAAGGAACAACCCGCTGTGCGATATGCTCAATTTCAAGTAAATCAGAAGAAGCAATAATTATACCCATACCCTGCTTGGCAAGCGCACGAATTTTTCTGTAAATCTCTTGTTTGGCACCAATATCCACACCTTCGGTTGGTTCAATGAAAATCATCACACAATATTTATTTTCAGCCCCATATAACCACTTCCCCAAAGACACTTTTTGTTTATTTCCACCTGACAGGTTTCGCAATAATTGCCCTCGACTACTGGTTTTAATATTCAATAAATCAATGACACGAGCCACTTCGGCTTTTTCTACGCCAAAGCTCAATATACCATTGCGGGCTGCAAAGTCAGGATGTACCAGAGATAGATTTTCAGTTACGGAGCCATCTGGCATCAACGAATTTTCCATTCTGTGGTCTGGAACAAAGGCCACACCACTACGTTGCATTGCTCGCACGTTTCCAGTAACTGGCTTTCCCTCAACCTCAACAGTTCCAGATATCAGACCTTCTTTTGAATAAAGAGAACGGACAAAACCAAAATGACCAGCACCAGTCAGACCAATAAGACCCACTATTTCTCCAGCCATTACTTCAAATTGGGGAACACTAACTTGCCCCGCCTTCCAGTTTTTTACGCTTAGAACAGTCTTATCACCAACAAAACTGCGGCTTTTGACCTTACCAGAACCTTTGGCTGCACCTGTTCTGCGCAACATTAAATCAATCAAATTCCCTTCTGTGGTGTTCTCAGCTTGCAGCGTATCAATAAATTTTCCATCACGTAAGACAGTAACCTTATTTGAGAGAAGCTTTATTTCTGATAGAAAATGACTGATCAACACAACTCCTACTCCCTTTGGGGGTAACGAGCTAATAATCTTCCATAGCTGCGCCTTTTCACGGTTTTGCAAAGCAGCAGTTGGCTCATCTAAAATAAGAATTTTTATATTGCCACGTAAGGCTCGAACAATTTCAATCACCTTTTGATCAGCAACACCTAGAGTTTCAACCGAACGATCTAAAGGAATTGACGCTTCAGGAAACCACTTATTCAACAGCTTCTCTGCCCGGTGCAGCAAATCCTTGCGACGTATAATACTACCGAGATATTTTGGCTCGGCACCTAACATAATATTTTCGGCTCCGCTCAATTGAGGAACAAGACTTCCTTCTTGACTGACTTGTGCAATTCCGTGCAAAAGTGCGTCACAAGGCGCACCTAATTTCACCAAACTATCATTGATATAAATATCTCCAGAAGTCGGGCTAACTGTTCCACTTAACACGTTGATTAGCGTAGACTTTCCAGCTCCATTTTCACCAATCAAACCATGAACTTCATTAAAGCCAAAAGTCACACTGACATCATCTAAAGCCAAGTTTCCAGAATAATCCATAACAATATTGTTAAGCGTAACACTCATGAACTGACCTTAGGATTACGTGTCGATCGGATAGGCGGCGGCGATATCTGCTCGCAACTTCATAGACAAGCTGCGAGCAGAAGGGGACCTATAGAAAGTCTTTACAGTTTTGCTTAGTTACCAATGGAGCATCCATATAAACAGTTTTACTTGGAATAACATCAGCAATATCCTTACCGTCTACAACGATACTTGTTATCCATTCACCAACCTGCTCGCCCATTCCTTCAAAAGGCTGACTAACCGTTGCAAGCATCATACTGTCAGGCTTACATACTTCTGCAACTGCCTCTGGGTGTCCGTCAATTCCAATTACTTTAACATCCGTCAAGCCAGCAGCTTTCATTACGTTAATAACGGCTTGAGCTGGGCCATCCCATGGGGCCCATACAGCGTCAATATCCTCTCCGAATCGAGCAACATAATCCTGCATACGGTTTGTTGTGTCTTCAAAGAAAGCAGTGTAATCGATATTATGCTCAACAAGAACATTTACACCTTGATACTCTCGCAACACATCAAGCATCACATCACCACGTTTGCGGGTGCCATGATGTTCAGCCATACGCAAGAAAATCAAATTACCTTCACCACCCATTTCATCCAACAAATAAGGAGAAACGTCAGCGGACATCGCCCAGTTATTTGTAGTGATATCAACTGCAATTCCGTCAATATATCCGCTATCTACCGAGAAAATAGGAATGCCAGCTTCTGCCGCAGATGAGATTGCTGCACGAGATGCACGCAGATCGGCCATTGTTATAATTATTGCATCTACACCGCGCGAGGCAGCATCTTGCAAGTTTGAGGCCATAGATTCGCCTGACCCCCCTGAATCGAGGTAACTAATGTTCCACTCTGTTCCAGACTCCTGTAGCCATTCCTGAAAACCCACTTTAACACGTTGCTCCGATTGAGCAGCCGCATTTGAATGAACCCAGACAATCTCTAACGCCGATATAGACGATACACTCATCAAAAGAGTAGCAGCAACAACTGCTGTAATTTTTGTATAGTTCTTCATGTCATATTTCTCCCTTTATTGGTTGAGACGCTCATCAAGATTATACTCTTATCACGCCTACTATTACGAACTATAGATTACGAAATTACATTTGTCTAGAGCAAATACACTTGTATTTTGACTAAGTATATTTAGGCTTGCCTATTAACCAATTTACAGCGTATCTTCTTTGAAATGACAGAAACAAACGAACATCAACTAATGGCTCGTGCGGCTTGGTTATATTATCTTGGCGGACTAAACCAAAAAGAAACATCCGCTAGAATGGGTCTGACACGTGCTCGGGTGAACAAGCTGCTGCAAAAGGCTCGCGCTAGCGGTCTGGTTAGCATTTCAATTGATCAAAGAGATATTGGCCTTCTTCCTCTAGAAGAAGCAATCCAAAGTGAATTTGGTCTGCAATTTTGCATTTGCACACCGTCCTTAGGATTATCGCAAACCGAGATAGACGCTCATGAAAATCTCGCAGACTTTCCAAGACGTGCAGTTGGCTCTGTTGCTGCGAAATATTTACGAGATATTCTTGTAAGTAATCCTAATGCGGTAATTGGCACTGGATGGGGACGCACTTTGGAACAAATGACCCTTCATATGGCTGGGGTTAAAGCGCCAAAAGCTCGCTTTATCAGCCTTATGGGATCACTCACTGCTAACTCAGCCTTCAATCCATTTGAAGTTGTTCAAGCTCTAGCACGGGCAACAGGCGCCGAAGGTTTCTTTTTACCTGTGCCTTTCATTGCTGATACCAAAAAGGACCGAGAGGTTCTACTGTCTCAGCGCACAGTTGCAAGACCGCTTGAGCTGGCCAGACATGCAGATATTTCCTTAATTTCAATTGGTGAGCTTACTGAGAGATCATTGCTACGTCAGCAAGACATGATTTCACCAAAGGAGCTGACTGCTTTGCGTAATGCTGGTGCTGTTGGCGATACTAATGGAATTTTCTTTGATAAAAACGGCCTCCCAGTTGCACATCCGTTAAATGATCGCACCTTGGCCGTGAGCTTTCAGGATCTAAAAAAATCTACCACTATTATTCTTTCCGCTGGATCACGCAAGGTAGAGGCAACATGCGCATTATTACGTAGTGGAATATGCAAAGGATTAATTATTGATGGTGATTCTGCTCATTTGCTAGTCAAAATGATAGAAAAGAATAAGTTTTAGATAGTGGAGTATCAGGTTACAAAAAGCAAAATCAAACACTGGCAAAAGTTAACTTCACTTGAATTTTATAAACTTATTTTCCTTTGTCCATTATTTTGTAATCTGAACTTAAATCTTCTTCATCTTAAAGCAGCTTCAATATTTCCTCCATCTACTGTCAAAACATGAGCGGTGGTGCGCTCGCTTAGCGCTAATGCGACGAAGGCCTTGCCAACGTGAAAAGCTTCTACTTCACGTTGCAACAGATTGCCTGCCATGTAAGTTTCTTCATCGACACCCCGAGCCTTTGCCCGTTCAGAAACAAAATCCTCATCAAGTAGCCCAGAGCGAATTCTATCGGCATTTATTCCGTTCACCCGAACTCCGCTTGAGCCCAATTCAAGTGCTAATTGACGTAATAAAAAGAATGTTGCCGCTTTAGGTATTCCATAAGCTCCAAAGCCTTTACCTGGATTAACTGCCTGCTTTGATACATTAAACAAGATTTGTCCGCCTCGCCCCTGCGCTGTGAAAATTACAGCTGCCGCTTTTGAAAATGTTTGATGGGCAAAGAAATTTAACTCAAAACTTTTGCGCAAAATCTCATCATCTAATGTGGATAATTCTCCAGTCCATGCCGCTCCTGCATTTGAAATTAGAATATCTAGACCGCCAAATGCTTTAACGCATTCATTCATTGCCTTGCTCGCTGCATCTTTTTGGGTAATGTCTAAAGCAATGCCTTGATGATTACCTCCAAGCTCTTTTAACGCCGCAAAAAGAGCTTTTTCTTCAAGATCAACAAGGAAAATATCAGCACCCAGCGCTGCAAATTCTTTTGCACTCGCCAGACCAATCGCACCCCCTCCCCCAGTAATCATTACAATACTACCCTGCATAACAGGAGGCTTTCCTTTTCCTAATTTTGCCTGCTCCAGTGACCAATATTCCATATCAAATAATCTTTGCTCATCTACTGGATAAAAGCCGCCACAATTTTCGCCATTTGTCATTGCGGTAATGTTTTGCGCTGCTAAATCAGAAGCAATATTAGCAGCTTTTGCGTTAGCTGAAATTCCAACAACACCAACTCCCTCAATCCAAGCAAGATTTGGGGTTGGTAATAACATAGTTTTTATACCACCAAGACGGGCGTTATTTTCATCAAAATAGCTTTTATATTCAGTAATAAAATCATCTACTGCCTTAGTCATTACCTCTTGCCCACCTGCTAGAATATCAGCAGTGATATAAAGAGGGTAATTTTTTGTCCGAATAACATGATCTGGAGTAGCTACCCCACGGCGAGATAAAGATTTAATATCATCTCGGGTAAAAAATTCTTCGACATTTTCTCCATTGCGAATATTCATAACTGGCATGGCTAAGTCTTGGTTTTTTGTAAAACTAGCATTTGCCTTGCCAATTATTCCTCGCAACATGGGGAGGATTTGAGCAACACTATCAGATATTTTCTCTGAACTCCCGCTAGCAATTGCAGGGGTTGTGCCACTGGTTTTTTCCAGCCATTTCTCAACCATATTTGTATGTTCAATCAGTCGATCGTAAGATTGCTTTGCATTATCCCCAAAGGCAAAATGTCCGTGATTGACGAGGATAAGCCCCTCAACATCAGGGTTAGCATCATAAATTTCAGAAGCAATTTTTGCCAATTCAAAACCTGGCATAATAAAGGGAACGCAAACTAGACGGTCACCAAAAATTTCAGCGCTCACTTCTTCTACATTTGGTAAATCTGCTAGTGAGAGCATTGCTGAGGCGTGGGTATGATCAACATATTTATGGGGTAAAAATGCGTGTAAAAGCGTTTCAACAGAAGGGTTTGGAGATGTTGAATCTAGTAAATTAGCACGCTGTAAATTCACCATGTCTTCATCGCTCAATTTCTCAAGCTGACGTAATTCTAACAATTGCTTTAGACGCACACCAGGTAGGCCTGCGGCTTCAATAACACCTAAGTCCCATCCGCTACCTTTAACGTGCAGCACATCAATTTCATTGCCAAAAATATCCTTGCGCTTAAGCTTGCAAGAAGTATTGCCGCCACCATGCAAAACAAGGTTTAAATCCTGACCAATAAGCCTAGAAGTATAAACACGTAATGCTAGCTCTTGATCGGCTGGATCGCTCCCTGCTTTATCAACATAATATTTTGCATCTTTATCATTCCATCTGTTAAGAACCATGTTCACACCTTTATTGTTTTATTATTTTTAAGACATTAAACACATATTTTGACAAATGTCAGCATATAGTGTCAAATATAAAGTAAATATTTTTATAGGGTTCAAATGGCAACAATTACACGTAGAAGAACAGTAGGACAGATAAGTGGTGAAAGTATCGTAATTGAGGCTGCTTGGATGTATTATCACGATGGGCTAAACCAAACTGAAATAGCTGAAATCCTACATGTTTCAAGGGCGACGGTTGTTAATTATCTACAAGAAGCTCGCTCTAAAGGCTTTATCCGCATTTCTTTGGCACCTGAAATATTTACAGGGCATCAACTTGCTCAAGATTTACGCGAAAGATTTAATCTAAAGGCTGCCCATGTTGTGCCTGCTGCAAACCTTTCTGAAGAAGAAACTTTATTGCGGGTGGCTCGTGGTGCGGCTGAATGGTTACCAAGCCTGCTTAGCCCAGGCGATAGACTTGGAGTTGCTTGGGGGAGAACAGTTTATGAAGTAGCTGAGGCGCTTGAAGAAAGAAAAATCAAGGATATTATAGTCTCTCAACTTGTTGGCTCAATGGCAACGCCTTATGGTTTTACAGCAGAAATATGTTCTGCGCATATGGCACAAAACCTTGGTGCAAAATGTATCAATCTGCACGCTCCTGCTGTTTTAAGCGATCCTTTACTTGCAAAAAGGTTGCGTAATGAACCTATCATTAAATCTCAACTAGAGGCGTTAAGCCATTGCAACAAAGCAATTTTTGCTGCTGGCTCTTGCACCCCTGAAAGCCATATTGTTGGCTCTGGGTTGGTAAGTGTAAAAGACTTGGACTGGTATGTAGAGCGAGGGGCAACTGGGGTATTGTGTGGGCGGTTTATTGATGCAAAAGGCAAACCAATTCTTGGTAAGCTTGATGATCGCATGATTGGAATATCACTCGATAAATTGCAAGGGTTAGATGTTGGCTTACTTGTATCCGACGGAGAAGATAAAGTTGCGCCAATGCTTGCAGCAATTGCGGGTGGCTATGTTACCCATGTTGTTACCAGTGATAAAACAGCTCGTCAAATGCTTGAGAGCGTAAAATAAAGTAATTAAAGCTCGTTACTTGTCTAATACTCTTTCAGGAAACAACGCTGCTAGACCTTGTGGAGAAGCCTCGCATATGCCTCGCTCGGTAATTAGCCCCGTGATTAAATGACGAGGAGTAACATCAAAAGCTGGATTACCCCCTGAAGTTCCATCGGGACAAATTTGCACTTTGGCTAGAGTACCGTTTTCTAGCTTTCCTTGTATGTGGGTAATTTCATGACTTTCACGCTCTTCAATAGGAATTTCTTTAATACCGTCTTTAATCGTCCAATCGATTGTAGGCGAAGGCAATGCAACATAAAAAGGTACATTATTATCTTTTGCGGCTAATGCCTTAAGATAAGTGCCAATTTTATTGCATACATCACCATGAGAGCTAGTTCTGTCTGTGCCTACAATTACCAGATCCACGTCACCATGCTGCATAAGATGCCCCCCTGCATTATCAACTATCAAGTGATGCGGCACGCCGTGGCTATCCATTTCCCAAGCGGTAAGTTGCGCTCCTTGATTGCGTGGTCGGGTTTCATCAACCCATATATGCACGTTAATTCCGGCCTCAACCGCATGGTACATAGGTGAAGTAGCAGTGCCCCAATCAACGGTTGCTAACCAGCCTGCATTGCAATGGGTAAGAATATTAACAGCTTCCCCTGGTTTTTTCTTTGCAGCAATTTTTTTAATAATTTCTAGACCGTGCAAACCAATTTGGCGATTGCGCTCTACATCTTCATCACAAATTTCAAGTGCTCTAGCATGAGCAATTTCTGCTCGCTTGTTTTTTGGAACATCTTTTAGCAGATTACGCATCTGATTGAGCGCCCAACGAAGGTTAATAGCTGTGGGGCGGGTTTCATGTAATATATCCCATGCATTGTTTAGCGAATTATCCGAGGGGTCTCTTTTCATTTCTTCTGAGACAGCAAAAGCAGCGGTTGCACCAATTAATGGAGCTCCACGAACCCACATATCCCTGATTGAAACTGCAAAATCATCAAGGCTTATCAAGTCCACAACTTTAAATTCATGCGGCAACCAACGTTGATCAATAATCTTTACTGCCTCATCTTTATCATCATACCAGATAGAACGATAATGCT
>JAMONS010000134.1 GCA_027065555.1 Hyphomicrobiales bacterium
CACTCAATATGAGATGCAAAGCGCAATGAGCGAAATAATGAATGGCGAGACAACTCCTGTTCAAATCAGCGCTTTTTTGATGGGTCTTAGAGTGAAGGGCGAAAGCGCGCAAGAGATTGCCAGTGCTGTTTATATTTTACGCCAGAAAATGAAAACCGTAAAAGCCCCCAAAGGCGCTATAGATATTGTAGGCACTGGCGGCGACGGCA
Organism: Hyphomicrobiales bacterium; assembly: GCA_027065555.1. Lineage (GTDB taxonomy): Bacteria > Pseudomonadota > Alphaproteobacteria > Rhizobiales > Devosiaceae > S141-66. The sequence continues at coordinate 210 of JAMONS010000134.1, forward strand.
TGGGCACGCTCAATATTTCAACCGCCACTGCAATAGTTGTTGCAGGCGCTGGTGTTGTAGTTGCCAAACATGGCAATAAAGCGCTCTCCTCTAAATCTGGCTCATCAGAAGCATTGCAGGCACTTGGCGTAAAGCTTGATTTAAGTGCGAGCGAAATTTCAAATTGCATTAATAAGGCAAATATTGGCTTCATGTTTGCGCCAAACCATCATCCTGCAATGAAGTATGTAGGCCCTGTTAGATCAGAGCTCGGCATTCGCACTATGTTTAACCTAATTGGCCCACAATCTAACCCTGCGGGCGTAAAACACTATCTTTTAGGCGTTTATGCAAAAGAATGGGTAGAGCCAGTGGCAAGCGCCCTACTTGCTAATGGCGCAAAATCGGCTTGGGTGGTCTATGGAAGCGATGGCCTAGATGAAGTAACCACAACAGGCAAAACTTATGTATGTGCAATAGAAAATGATGAATTGCGCTCGTTTGAAATAAGCCCAAAAGATGCTGGTTTAGAAATTGCAAACCCCAAAGATTTAACTGGCGGTGATCCGCAATATAATGCCGCTCAATTGCGATTGTTGCTTGAAGGAAAAAAATCAGCATATCGTGATATTGTTATCTTTAATGCAAGCGCTTCTTTTATTGTTGCAGGTATGGTGGATAATCTAAAGCAAGGCGCAAAACTTGCCGCAAAGACTATTGATAGTGGTGCGGCGCTCAAAGCGCTTGAAAAATTGATTGAGGTATCAAATAGCTAATGGCAAATATTCTTGATAAAATAATTGATTATAAAAAACATGAGATTATTGCTGAAAAAGCGCAAATATCTCTTAGTGAATTAGAGCAACAGGCAAAACAAGCAAGCCCAACTCGTGGCTTTGAAAAAGCAATGCGCCAAAAAGTTAATAAAGGCGAATTTGCGCTAATTGCCGAAGTTAAAAAAGCCAGCCCATCAAAAGGATTAATCAGGACAGATTTTGATCCAAAAAGCATTGCGCAAGCCTATGAGCAAGGAGGCGCAACTTGCCTCTCTGTGCTTACAGATAAACCATCTTTTCAAGGCTCGCCAGAATTTCTGATTGCGGCACAAAATGCTTGTGCCCTGCCCGTTTTACGCAAAGACTTTATGATTGACCCTTACCAAGTTGTACAAGCTCGTGCATGGGGCGCTGATGCTATCCTAATCATTATGGCAGTGCTTGATGTTGGTCTTGCAGGCGAATTAGCAGAGCTTGCACATGATCAGTTAGGCATGGATGTTTTATGCGAAGTGCATAATCAAGCAGAAATGGATTTGGCTCTAGCGCTTGATTTAACGCTTATTGGGATTAATAATCGTAATCTAAAAGCCTTTGAGACCGATTTAGTAGTGAGTGAAGAACTCGCTAGAGATATTCCAAATGATAGATTGTTAGTTTCTGAAAGCGGCATATCTACTCATAAAGACCTTATGCGTTTGCAAAAATCTGGCATAAATAGTTTTTTAGTGGGTGAAAGCCTGATGCGCCAAAATGATGTGGCAAAAGCTACCAAATCCCTCCTAAATGGCTAAATCAAGAAAATTTTGTATATCCCCTTGCGGAACATAAAAAGAACATGTATAAAAGTTCTGCCTATGTTCTGATTCGTTAGGTGCGGAGAAGGGATAGCGATGTAGAATTATATAAGGAGAAGATGATGTTAACTCGCAAGCAACATGAGCTTTTAATGTTCATTCACGAAAGAATGAAAGAAAGTGGTATTCCGCCCTCATTTGATGAGATGAAAGATGCGCTTGATTTGCGATCAAAATCTGGCATTCACCGCCTTATAACAGCACTTGAGGAGCGTGGTTTTATCCGCCGCCTACCAAATAGAGCTAGAGCACTTGAAATAATTAAATTACCAGATTCTATGAACCCTTCACTTGGTGGTCGCAAAGCAAAGTTTGAGCCTAGTGTCATTGAAGGCAGTTTGGGCAAAGAAGCAAACCCTATTAAAGAAAATATGAAGTCATATTCTCAAGATAATGAAAATACAATTTCAATTCCAGTTATGGGCTCAATTGCAGCGGGCACTCCTATTGAGGCTATCCAATCAAACACCCATAATATTAGCGTACCACCAGAAATGCTTGGAAATGGCGAGCATTTTGCGCTTGAGGTAAAGGGCGATTCTATGATTGATGCTGGGATTTTTGATGGCGATACAGTATTAATTCATAAACAGCAAACAGCAACTAATGGCGAAATTGTTGTTGCATTGATTGATGATGAAGAAGCGACATTAAAGCGCTTACGTAAAAAAGGAAACTCAATAGCACTTGAAGCGGCTAATCCTGCTTATGAAACACGTATTTTTGGGCCTGATCGTATTACTGTCCAGGGTCGCCTAGTGGGGCTTTTACGTAAATATTAATTATATCATTTTGCAAAGACAGGGTTTTATTTTAGGTAAGGCATACTTGATCAGATCTTAGGGGTAATGTTTGTGGATCAGGACATGCTGGTCTCATGCCTTTTTTTGCCAAACACCAGAATTATTTTGCTGCCAATAGGTTAGAATATTTTTGTTGGACATTTCTTCTTGTGATAGTTCTTTCCATGCATTTCTAGCACTCTGTACGGCATCGCTATTATGACCATCAAACATATATACTAACCGTTCATATTCATCACTAGCCCGAACAATAGCGCCATTTACAAAAAATCGAACATTTGCACCATTTATATTGTCTTGATTAGTAGTAATCAGAATATTCTGCTCTTCATCTAAAGTGTTTTTTGCACTTGAAACTATATTATGCGCTAAAAAACTGTCATCTTTATAAATCCACAAGGTTTCGCTAAGAGCTTTTTTTTGGCTATCATCAAGAGTTTCAACTATTGCTTTCCAACCTTTTTCAAGTGTTTTTTCAAGCAACAGTGGCAATACTTGCTCAAGAGGTCGTTGCTCAAGATGATAGAATAAAATTTCACTCATAAATATTTATCTCTAATATGTTTGTTTTTTTACAAGGCCAGTACTTAGCTAAAGTTATTTTTCAAAATTCTTACGCAAAAAACTATCTAACAGGGCAACTCCAAATCCCGGTGCCCAAGACTGATTTATATTAGATTTCTTAACACCAAATCCTGTTCCAGCAATATCAAGATGCGCCCATGGCACATCATTCACAAATCTTTGCAAAAATTGTGCGGCGGTGATTGCTCCGCCAAATCTGCCGCCAGTATTCTTCATATCAGCAAATTGACTATCAATCATTTTATCATAGGCTTTATCTAGTGGCATTCGCCATAGTTTTTCGCCAGAAATTTGCCCAGCTTCAAGTAAGTCATTCGCTAAAACATCATCATTTGAAAATAGCCCTGCATATTCAGTACCCAAGCCAACCATAATCGCACCCGTAAGCGTTGCTAAATTTATCATAAACTTAGGCTTAAACTTATCTTGTGCGTACCACAAAACATCAGCCAGCACCAAACGACCTTCAGCATCCGTATTTATAACTTCAATGGTTTGCCCTGACATGGATTTTATAATATCACCAGGACGATAAGCATCACCATCGGGCATATTTTCACAAAGCCCAACAATCCCAATTATGTTAGTTTTGCTTTCCCGCAAGGCAATAGTATGCATCAAACCAACAACCGCAGCCGCTCCGCCCATATCGCCTTTCATATCTTGCATCGAGTTAGCAGGTTTAATAGAAATCCCTCCACTATCAAAAACCACCCCCTTACCAATTATAGCAATAGGTGCGTCATTTTTTTTACCACCAAACCAACTCATAACAACCATTTTAGAGGGACGGCTTGAACCTTGCCCCACCGCCAAAAAAGCACCCATTCCTAGTTTTTTTAATTCCTTTTCCCCTAAGACTTTTATATCCATTCCTAAATTTGTAAGTTTCAAACATTCTTTTGAAAATTCAACAGGGCCAAGCATATTAGATGGCTCATTAATTAAATCACGGGCAATTAGAGTGCCTTCAACTACAGCCATTTCATCTTTTAGCGCCTTGCTAACTGCTGTTTTATTATTCACTAAAAAAGTATAATTTATGTTGTTTGATTTTCTATCAGAGGCTTTTTTTGATTTTTTTGTTTTATATTTATCAAATGAATATAGGTAAAGATGAAGCCCTGCCCCAAGCTGGGCAATCTGATTATTGCTCTCATCTTCAAATATTATAGAAATGTTTTTATCTTGAAATTGGGAGATAGTTTTAGCAATAATTCCTCCAATATTTTTATAATTAATTTCTTGCTCATCTGTTTTACTGCCAATACCAAGCACTAAAACCCTATGAGCTTTTAATTTTAATGGGGCGAGCAAATTGATAGATTGCCCTTTTTCGCCAGTAAAATTTTCTAATTTTGCTAATTTAGAAAAATTATAGTCTGTTTTGTTCCAAATTTTTTGACCATTATTGTTTAGTTTAGCACCTTTTTGCACAAGCAAAATATAGGTTTTTGTTAATTTAACTTCTAACGAAGAAATCTCTTTTGTTGTAATCTTTAATTGATGGCTCATTTCGTACCTAAAGTAATTTATTGTAAATATTTAACTAATAGTGTTTTATTGTAATAGCTTTCTTATCATCATCATAATAAGTCAAGCATTCCTAACTATCATTGACCAATTTATACAATGGTGTACATCTATAAATATGACTAAATTAAGCAGATATTTGGCTAAAGAAATTACCTTCCAAGCTTTGCCTCTATTTATAATAGCGGCTCTATTGGTGTGGGTTACGCAAGTATTGCGTCTTTTTGATATTATTACTACCAAAGGCCAGGGCATTTTTACCCTATTATTGCAATCATCTTTAACCACCCCTCGCCTAGCGATGGTGCTAATTTATATAACTATGGGCATAGGTTTGGCGCGTATTCTTCGTTCAATGCAACAATCTCGTGAGCTTCATTCCATTCATTCACTAAAGCTAACTTCTTCTTTTTGGCAAGCTCTTGGTGTATTTATATTTGGTGGGATGATAATTGTTACAATAGTTGCAAATGTTATTAACCCATGGTCATTAAAGGTCTACGCAGAACTAAATGAGGAAATAACTGCAAATTTAATTAGCACTACTCTTAAT
>JAMONS010000135.1 GCA_027065555.1 Hyphomicrobiales bacterium
AAACGAGAGCCTGCAAAAAAAGCCTATAATGAAATAATATTAGAAATTGAGCAGCATATTAAAGAGGGGCAAGATGTTGCTTATATTTGCGAAGGTGATCCGTTGTTTTATGCTAGCGCTATGTATTTAATTGAGCGTATTAAAAGCGAAATTAACATAGAAGTGATACCCGGAATTACTTCTTTGCAAGCAGCCTCTAGCGCTCTTGTGCAACCGCTTGTATCTCGCAATGAAATCTTAAAAATCTTGCCTGCAACTCTTGATGGTGAAAGATTGTTGGCTGAGTTAAAAAATGCACAAGCTGTGGCACTAATAAAAGTAGGTCGCCATTTTGCTCGTATTAAAAATTTGCTCAAAAAAAGCGGGCATATCAGCAAGGCAAAAATTGTTATAAATGCTTCTTGTGAAAACCAGCAAATAATAAATGTTGGTGATTATGACAAAGATGAATTGCCTTATTTTGCGATAATAATTAGCTATAAGGGAGATGAAGCTTGGAGCAAATAGAGCCAGTAATTATCTGTTATTCTGCAAAGGGTAAGGTGCTAGCAGGTAAAATTGCTCGCAAATTTGATGCGCAACTCCTATGTTCGCCAAGCAAGCAAATGGTGCAACAAGCCTTTAGTGAGGGCACGCCAATAATTGGTATTTGCGCTACTGGCATTCTTATTCGAATTCTTGCTCCATTGTTAAATGATAAATTTAATGAAGCGCCAGTTATTGTTATTTCTAGTGATGGGGAAAATATCGTGCCGCTACTTGGTGCGCATCATGGTGCAAATGAATTGGCGCAGGAACTGGCTGATATTTTGCTTGCTAAAATTATAAAAACTAGTGCCTCTGATAGGCGGTTTACTCGCTCGTTAGATGAGCCGCCAAGGGGTTATGTTTTAGCAGATGCGAATTTAGCAAAAAATGCGATGAAAAAGGTTTTGGCAGGTGAGAAGGTTTTGCTTAATGGGGAGGCAGATTGGTTGAGTGAGGCCGGCTACGAGTTAAATGTACAGGGAGAGGTAGAAATAACAATAAGCGAAGAAATAGCAAATAAAAACACCCTAACCTATCACCCAAAAACACTTATTATTGGCGTAGGAGCGGAGCGTAATGCGCCAACAAACGAATTGATAGGTTTAGTTGAAAACACTCTTAAAACACATAATCTATCGCCACTTTCTATTGCCGCCATTGCCTCAATAGACGTTAAGGCAGATGAAAAAGCGATAAATGAATTGGCTACGCATTTTAATGTGCCGCTTCGCCTTTTCACCGCTGATAGTTTAGCAAGAGAGCAAGTTCCTAATCCCTCAAAAATTGTGAAAGCAGAAGTTGGCACTTCTTCGGTTGCTGAAGCAAGCGCTATAAAAGCTGGTGAATTAATAGTTGAAAAACAAAAATCAAAGCGCACTACTTGCGCCATTGGCAAAGCCGCTTTGCCGATAGATATTGAAAATTTTGGTGTAGCAAGAGGCATATTACATATTGTAGGAATTGGGCCGGGTGAACATGAGCAGCGTACTATTTCAGCAATAGGGGCGCTTAAAAATAGCTCCGATTGGGTTGCTTATGGTTTTTATCTTGATTTAATTGCTGATCTAAAACGGGCTCAAACTGAGCATCGTTTTCCTTTAGGAGATGAGGAAAAACGAGTGCGTCATGCGCTAGAATTGGCCGCTAAGGGCAAAGAAGTTGCGCTTATTTGCTCGGGTGATGGGCAAATATATGCCATGGCTTCTTTGGTGTTTGAGCTGCTTGATGCAAGCGGCAAAAGGGCAATTAGCAAAAATGCCAAGCGAGTTGAAATAATTTCTCATGCAGGAATTTCGGCTTTACAAATGGCATCAAATCGAGTTGGTGCAATCTTAGGCCATGATTTTTGCGCCATATCCTTGAGCGATTTACTAACGCCAAAAAAGAACATTATTGAGCGGTTAGAGGGGGCGGCAAAAGCTGATTTTGTAACGGCATTTTATAATCCTCGATCAAAGACTAGAACAGATCTGCTTGATAGAGCAAAAGAGATTTTTCTTGAGCACCGCCCTCCAACGACTCCAGTGATTATTGCTCGCTCATTAGGGCGCAAGGATGAGGCTATAAAAATAGTTGAGTTGAAAGATTTTAATCCTTGCGAGGTTGATATGATGTCTATTGTGTTGTTTGGCTCAACAAATTCAAAAAGTTTCATGCGTGGTGATGGGCGAGCGGTTGCTTATACTCCAAGGGGATATGCAGGGAAAGTGGAAACAGAATAATGGTTTTTTTGATAGTTTTTGCTCATCTCTTTGCTATTATTCTCCGTCGTCATTCCGTTGAAAAGCGGAATCTATTTGTGCCATCACATTATATCATAGATTGCGATTTTTTAGCTGCTACAACAAAGAGAACAATAGTAAAAAAATGCTCGCTTAGGGGTATAATGGACCCCGTTTTTCAACGGGGTGACAGCGGAGGATACGCTGACTTAGAACAGGGGAGAAAACAATGAAAGTCTATTTCATTGGCGCAGGGCCCGGAGCTGCTGATTTAATTACTGTTCGGGGTCAAAATCTGATAAGACAAAGCCCTGTGTGTATTTATGCTGGCTCGCTCGTGCCAAAAGAAATTGTTGCTCAGGCGCCAAAAAATGCAAAAGTGATTGATAGTGCATCGCTTAATCTTGATGAAATTATTGCGCTTATTGCACAAGCGCATAAGCAAGATAAAGATGTTGCAAGAGTTCATTCTGGTGATCCATCAATTTATGGCGCAATAGGTGAGCAAATGCGCCGCTTAAAAGCCTTAAATATTGCCTATGAAATCGTACCCGGTGTGCCAGCCTTTGCTGGTGCTGCTGCTAGGATTGGTGCTGAATTAACATTGCCCAATATTTCTCAAACCATTATTTTAACCCGCACCTCTGGTAAGGCTTCGCAATTAAGTGAGTTTGAGAGTTTAGAAAATTTGGGAGCAAGTAAAGCCACATTGGCAATTCATCTTTCCATTCGTAATCTCGCTTATGTAAAAGAGGCGCTTAGCCCTCATTATGGCGAGAACTGTCCTGTGATAATTGCCTATCGGGCTACTTGGGAGGATGAGAAAATTATTAAAACCACTTTAGCCAATATGAAAGCAGATGTTAGAAAAGCAAAAATTACTCGAACGGCTTTAATTTTTGTTGGGGAAGTTTTTGGGGTAAATGATTTTAGTGACTCTAGTCTTTATGATGAGAGTTTTTCTCATGTGTTGCGCAATAAAGGAAAAAAGAAAAATAAATAAAATGATTTTTTGCTTGTTAAATTTTTCATTTCTAGCAAAGTAGTAAAAATGATAAAGGACTATAAGCTAAATGACTTATGAGCAAATTATACTTTTTTCACTTATTGGCTTAGTGCTTGTTGGGCTATTATGGGGCAAATGGCGCTATGATCTGGTGGCGTTTGCTGCGCTAATCGCTGGGGTGGCGCTTGGTGCTGTGCCAGTTGAAAATGCTTTTTCTGGTTTTGGGCATGAGGCAACAATAATTGTTGCTTTAGTTTTGATAATTTCCACAGGTCTTATGCGCTCGGGTGCTGTTGATTTGATAACTCGGGTTGTTGTTGATAGTTCACGATCTTTGGGTGCGCATATTGCAATTTTTGGTACATTTGGCGGAATATTAAGCGCCTTTATGAATAATGTTGCAGCGCTTGCTTTGTTAATGCCCGTTGATATTTCTGCGGCAAAACAAGCGGGGCGCTCTCCTTCGCAATCTCTAATGCCGCTTTCGTTTGCTACTATTCTTGGTGGAATGGCAACGCTAATTGGCACACCACCAAATATTATTATTGCCTCTTATCGCAATGAGGCGATGGGCGAGCCTTTTTCTATGTTTGATTTTGCTCCCGTTGGATTAGCCATTGCTATTGTTGGTATGATTTATATTGCAACGATTGGTTGGCGCTTAATTCCGCAAAGAAAAAGTAGCAATAATGCTATGGAAGAATTATTGGCGATTGAGGATTATGTTGCTGAATTAATTGTTGCTGAAAAATCAAATGCCATAGGGCAAAAGGTGCGAGATCTTGATGAAATATTAGAAGAAAATGATTGTGTAATTTTGGGGCTTATTAGACGAGGCGAGCGCTTACCCGGCCGTGCAAGGCGTGAGATAATAAAAAATAAAGATATTCTTGTAGTGCAAGGAACTCCAGAAGCGCTTGGAAAATTATCGGGGGCATTAAAACTAAAATTACAGGGGAAAGCAGGACAAGTTGCTGATCTTTCTTCTGATATGAGATTAAGTGAAGTTGTTATAACAAAGGATAGCCCACTAATTGGGCGCACTGCCAACCAAGTGCAAATGTTGCGTATTTCTGGCGTTTCTATGATCGGGCTTTCTCGCATGGGTAAAATCATTCGTGAACGTGTTAGGCGCACGAAACTAAAGGCTGGTGATATTTTATTATTGCTTGGCACAGATCAAGACGTAAATGAAATGGCGGCACGACTTGAATATTTACCGCTTGATGTTCGCCCGCTTACCATAATTCGGCATGAAAAAGCATGGGGCGCTATTGCGATGTTTGCTGGTGCTATTGCTTTGGCGGTGCTTGGAGTGTTTCCGCTTACTATTTCTTTAGCTATGGTTGCCATTGGTTTGGTTTTATTTGATATATTACCGTTAAGAGAAATTTATAAATCGGTTGAATGGCCAGTTATTGTGTTGCTTGGTTCGATGATACCGCTAGGTGCGGCGCTTGAAAGTTCTGGCGGTACGGCGATAATTGCGAATTGGCTTGCTTCAGTTACTGCTGGAATGCCTGCATGGGGTGCTATTGCGGTAATTCTTGTTGCTACTATGACCTTATCGGACGTGCTAAATAATACGGCAACTGCGGTTATTGCCGCCCCTATTGCAATTGAATTGGCACGAGCGCTAAATGCTTCGCCTGATCCATTTTTAATGGCGGTGGCGGTTGGCGCATCTTGTGCTTTTTTAACTCCGATAGGGCATAAAAATAATTTGTTAATACTCGGTCCGGGTGGTTATCGTTTTGGTGATTATTGGCGTATGGGATTGCCGCTTGAGATATTGGTTACTATCGTTGCCGTGCCAACAATTCTTGTTGTTTGGCCGCTTTAGCCAATTTCTTCTGCCAATTCCAAACCATCTAAAATCGCTCGTTTTGCATCTAATTGCCTAGCCTCATTTGCACCGCCAATTATATGCACTTTAATCCCTGCTTTTTCTAAAGGGATTTTAAGTGCATCATTTGCAATTTGCCCAGCGCAAATAACCACATTATCCACCTGTAAAACCTGCTCAATTCCTGCCACTTCAATATGCAGGCCTTCATCGTCAATTTTTTTATAAGTAATATTGCCAAGCATTTTCACTCCGCCAAGCATCATTTCAGCTTTATGAATCCAGCCCGTTGTTTTGCCTAAAGAGCGGCCAAATTTTTCACCTCGTTGTAGCAGATAAATTTTGCGTTTTGGCATTGGTGGTTGCGGGGCTTTAGCTAATCCTGACCTATCGCCAGATTGTGAACTTGTCCAATCTATATCTATGCCCCATTTTTTTTGAAAAGCTAAAAGTTGTGCTTCTTCGTCTAATTCTGTTTCTGGCACGCCCCCTAAAAGCAATTCGGCAACATCAAAGCCAATGCCACCAGCGCCAATGATTGCCACTCGCTTGCCTATTGATTTTACATTATTTATTGCCTCAATATAGTTAAGCACGTTGGGGCGATTAATGCCCTTTATATCTAATGTACGAGGGATAATGCCAGTTGCTAAAACCACCTCATCAAAGCCGCTTAGATCAGAAATATCAGTCTTTTTATTAAGCCTGATTTTTACATCTGCTCTTTTTAGGCGATTAGAAAAATAGTTCAAACTCTCATCAAAAATTTCTTTATGGGGGATTTTTTTAGCCAAGTTGAATTGCCCGCCAAGTTGTTCACTTGCTTCAAAAATCGTAACTTCATGCCCTCGTTCAGCTGCCTCTGCTGCAATACTCATGCCAGCAGGGCCTGAGCCAACAACGCCAATTTTTTTAATGTTCTTTGTTTTAGTTTTTTTATAAATTGTTTCATGGCACGCTCTTGGATTAACCAAACAAGAGCAGATTTTCATTGCAAAAACATGATCTAAACAGGCTTGATTGCAGGCAATGCAAATATTTATTTGCTCTGGAATTGCCTCTTTTGCTTTGCTTATAAAATCAGCGTCCGCTAAAAATGGCCGGGCAAGCGAAACCATATCAGCTTCGCCATTAGTTAAAATTTCTTCAATTTGAGAAGGCTTGTTTATACGGTTACATGCTACAACTGGAATGCTCACCTGTTGTTTCATGGCCTTTGTAACATAAGTCCAAGCCTTTGCTGGCACGGCTTGCGCAATGGTTGGAACTCTTGCTTCGTGCCAGCCAATGCCAGTATTTATTATGTTTATACCAATTTTTTCAAGCTGCTTGCCAAGTGCTATAACTTCGTCCCAAGAGCTACCTCCCTCAACTAGGTCAATCATTGAAAGACGAAACATCAGAATAAATTTTTCACCTGTTAGCGCACGAATAGCTTTAACAATTTCAAGCGGAAATCTTATGCGATTTTCATAAGATCCGCCCCATTTATCTGTACGAACATTTGTGCGTTTAGCGATAAATTGATTTATGAGATAGCCTTCGCTTCCCATAATTTCAACACCATCATAACCAGCTTTTTGCGCCCTTAAAGCGCAAGTAGCAAAATCATCAATAGTGCGTTTTATATCAGCATCGCTCATTTCTTTTGGAATATGAGGGCTAATTGGCGCTTGAATTGGTGAGGGGGCGACTAGGTTTGGTGCAAAGGAATATCGACCAGTGTGTAGGATTTGCAATAGGATTTTGCTCTTATGTTCATGCACCGCTGTTACAATGTTTTGATGAATAGGAATAGCTTCATCACTATCTAGGCGGGCAAAACTTGCTTTTGATGCAGGTACGCCAGTGCCGCCCTCTATATTTGGCGAAACCCCACCTGTTACAATTAAGCTAACGCCACCCTTTGCCCTTGCGCTATAAAAAGCTGCTATGCGCTCGCCACTTTTGTCAATCTCTTCAAGCCCAGTGTGCATTGAGCCCATCATCACCCTATTTGAAAGTTTGGTGAAACCTAAATCTAATGGCTTAAACATATTTGGATATTGCATCTACTTCACCGCCCTAACTATTAAATATTTCAATAGGCTATGGGTGAAGCATTTTTAAGTCAAATCAAAATACTTATTAGCGCTTGATTGGTGGGTTAGGAATTGGTGCTATTAAATTTGTATTTATCATAATAGAATTACTTTGAGGATTATTTTGTTGTCCGCCTCCAAACAGTCCGCCAAAAAACCCACCAACCGCATTTGAAATTCCTTGAGTTTGTTGATTTATTGCATTGTTTAATGCCGCTGTTCTCTCCGCACTGATTATTTTTTCTGCTACTCTTTTGTCTGCAAGCGCTAAATCATCGGCCTCATTTTTTTCAAGTTTGGCGACTAAAATGTTAAACTCAACTTCATCGCTAATTTGCTTGGCTTGAACCTTTGCCATTAGGCTTGGCATTGAAGATTGTGTTGGACATTTTGCCATAGCATCAGATGACACGCCATTAGCATTGAAAATATATTTGCCTTCACAAACATCCCAGATCGGTAGTTGTTTTGACATTTCAAACGCATCATAGCCAATTTTAATATTTTTCCAAAATTCTAAATGTTCGCTATTGCGGTATTTTGCCAAATTTTGTGGGGTCATTCTAAAGGGGAATAATTGCAACTGGAAAGAGCGTTGCCCACCACGAAAACTATCACGGCCAAGTGCATAAATTTCTGCAATGCTTTCATCGGTCATTGAATAACAACCAGAAGACGAGCAATCACCATGCACCATTAAATCAGTGCCAGTGCGCCCATAAGCACGATCAAATTTATTTGGAAAGCTCGTATTAAATGATAGGTAGTAGCTAGATTTTGGATTCATAAGTCCGGGGGTAACGGTATAAAACCCTTCTGGTGCTTGTCTATCGCCTTCCTTAAATTTGGGACCAAGAATGCCAGACCATGCACATACTTCATAGGATTTGAGTAATTTATATGTACCAGAACTTGTACGTTTCCACACTTCAAGAATGTTTTCTGTCTTAAATAGACGAATGAGCATTGCTTCACTTGGCGAAGAGCCCATATTTCGTAATTGCGCAACAATTTTACTAGATAGTGGCACTAAATGTCGTCCGTCGCCCATAACTAAAGAGCAGCCAGTTAAAAAGCTTGTAAGTATAAGCAAAGAAAATAATTTAATTAACAAAGAAAATTTCAAATCTATTACCCACCAATCTATATATTAGCATTTTTAGATCATAAACTATAAGTAGTCCTAAATCTATTAACGTTTAAGTGAATTTAGTTTCAAAATTAGGTAAGATTTTCACCCATTTGAAGGAATTTTTCTTCTCTTTGTGCCAAAATATCTTCTTTTGAAACATCTTCAAAATCACTCAAAAACTTTGTAATTTCTTGCCCAACTGAATTTATCATTTGTTTTGAATTTCGATGAGCGCCACCAACTGGCTCTGTTATTATGCCATCGATTACCTTAAATTTAGATAGGTCTTTTGCAGTAATTTTTTGCGCTATTGCCATATCTTTGGCTCGTCCCGCATCACGAAACAGAATAGAAGCGCCAGCTTCTGGCGATATGACTGAATAAATTGCATGTTCAAGCATTAGAACACGGTTAGCAGAGGCTATAGCTATTGCTCCGCCAGAACCACCCTCCCCAATAATTATTGCGAGGTTTGGCACGCCTAAATCGAGGCATTTTTCAGTAGATTTTGCAATCGCCTCGGCTTGTCCCCGCTCTTCTGCTCCAACTCCAGGATAAGCGCCAGAAGTATCAACTAAGTAAATAACTGGGATATTAAATCTATCAGCCATATCCATAATGCGCACAGCTTTACGATACCCTTCGGGTCGTGCCATGCCAAAATTATGCTTTAGGCGGCTTTTAGTGTCCGCTCCCTTTTCTTGCCCAATTATTGCAACGGGCTTGCCATTAAAACGAGCAAAACCAGCTTGAATTGCTGCGTCCTCACCAAATTTTCTATCTCCTGAAAGCGGTATAAAATCTTTGAAAAGCCCTTTTATATAATCAGAAAAATGTGGGCGTTGTGGATGGCGGGCGACTTGTACTTTTTGAAATGGTGTTAGTTTTTTATATATCTCAACTAGTGCATCATCGGCCTTTGCCTGCAAACGAGAAACTTCTTCTTCTGTGCCAACGGCTTCATCTTCTGAGCTAAGGCTTTTTAACTCGGCGATTTTGCCTTCAAGTTCGGCTATTGGTTTTTCAAAATCTAAATAGGAAAGCATATATTTTTCTTTATTTCATATGTTGAACATTATTGTTGCAAAAATGGCGATGCTGAGTGCAAGAGTCAAGTAATGATTTGATAAAATAACATTCATTAAGCCACATTAAGCCACAATTAGGCTAAAGGGTGTTTTGCTACTAATTGTCGTAATCTTTCATCAAGCACATGTGTGTAAATTTGTGTTGTAGAAATATCGGCGTGCCCAAGCAAGGTTTGCACAATTCTTAAATTTGCCCCCCCTTGCAAAAGATGTGAGGCAAAAGCATGGCGCAATACATGCGGGGATATTCTATCTGGGCTAATTCCTGCTTTAGCGCTTAAGTCTTTTAACTCACGAGCAAAAACTTGCCTTTCAATATGTCCAGACTTTCCTTTTGCAGGGAATAGGAAAACTCCCTTATTTGATCTTTCAAGCCATAGGATCAACAAATCACGTGCGCCATCATTTAATGGGACTACTCGCTCACGTCCCCCCTTGCCAATAATATTTATAAAAAAACTATCTCGCATTACCCCCTGCCTTTTTAGGGAAACAAGCTCACTTACCCTCATGCCAGTTGCATATAATAATTCCAATAAAACATTTAGGCGCAAAGCTTTGATGGATTTTTTATTGCTGTTTACTTCTTTTTCTGCCGCATTTTGCGCCTCTTTAAGCAAATTACTAACTTCATCGACCAACAGAACTTTTGGTAAATTATGTGCCTTCTTAGGGGTACTTATTATTCTTGTTGGGTCATCTTTTCTTAAATTTTCAAGCACCATGAATTGATAAAATTGCTTTAATGCACTTAATTTGCGGGCAACGGTGCTGGCGGCTAGGCCTTGTTGGTCTAAAAATGATAGGTAGGAGATAATTTCACTATTATTAGCATTTAAGAGCTTTTTTGTTGTGCGTGATAAAAAATCTGCAAAATCGTCTAAATCTCTTTCATAGGCCTCAATAGTATTTTTTGCAGCTCCTCGCTCGGCGCTCATCATTTCCAAAAAATTTTCAATTAAATGAGATAAAGCCATCAAATTTCCTAAATGAATTGCTCTATTGATTATTATTAAAAAAATCACGCATTGGCATACGAATAGTTTCTTCTTTTTCTTTTGGTTCAACAAATACTGTCAAAGCAAACATTGCTCCATAGGCTATTCCGCCAAGAAATAATAAAACTATAATTAGACGAATAAGGCTTGGCATGATTATATTTCACCTGTTATTTCTTTATAAGACATAGTTTTTGATAATATTCTTATCATTTTTGTATGATTTTTGGCTGACAAGCAAGCTGATTTAGCACTAAGGATTAATTTGCTAACTTGACAACTCGCCTTCATAGAGTTTCAAAGGCGCAGTAATTTAATAGAAAAGGCGCTATCATCACAAATTCTAAGCATTTATCAAAACAAAAAGTACAGGATCAGACACAAATTTTATTGGAGTTAATAGGTGAAAAACCTTTAGTTCTTATTGGAATGATGGGTGCTGGCAAAACTACTATTGGGCGGCGTTTGGCAAATCGCTTGGGGAAAAAATTTATTGATAGTGATAATGAAATTGAATTAGCTGCTGGTATGAATATTGTTGATTTTTTTGCAAAACATGGGGAAGCAGAGTTTCGAAAAGGTGAAGCAAAGGTAATTTCTCGCATTTTGGAGCAGGAAAATATTGTGCTTGGAACTGGGGGAGGGGCGTTTATTAATCAGCAGATTAGAGATTTAATTAAGGAAAAAACTATTTCAATTTGGATAAAGGCTGATTTTGATTTATTATTTGCTAGAATTTCAAAGAGAGCAACTAGGCCACTTTTGCAGACAAAAAATCCAAAACAAACATTAAAAAAACTTATTGATGAGCGTTATCCAATTTATGAAAAGGCAGATATTACATTAGTTTCACGTGATGTGCCGCATGAAATGGTGGTAGATAATCTTATAAATGAGGCGATTAAATATCTAAAAAACAATGATTGAGCGTGATCTATGACACAGATACAAAAGATAAATATCGCACTTAAAGAGCGGGCTTATGATATTTTTATTGCGAATAATTTGCTAAAAAATGCTGGGGAGCGCTTAAAGTTGCAATTCCCAAA
Source organism: Hyphomicrobiales bacterium (assembly GCA_027065555.1). Lineage (GTDB taxonomy): Bacteria > Pseudomonadota > Alphaproteobacteria > Rhizobiales > Devosiaceae > S141-66. The sequence goes on from JAMONS010000135.1 coordinate 11,450, forward strand.
TTCTCGATTTGGAATTATCACCGATGAAAATGTTGCTTCTTTTCAATTAGAGCGCCTAACTGCTTCTCTTGATGGATTAGGTTTAGATTATGCTATTATCACAGTTAAGGCTGGTGAAAAATCAAAAGATTTTATTACACTTGCAAATGTAATGGATGAGATCTTAGCGGCACGCCTTGAGCGCAATGATATAATTATAGCTTTGGGAGGCGGAGTTATTGGTGATTTAGCGGGCTTTGCCGCGTCCATTGCTCGGCGGGGTATGGATTTTGTGCAAATTCCAACGTCTTTATTGGCGCAAATAGATAGCTCGGTTGGTGGCAAAACTGGTATTAACGCCAAAGCTGGCAAAAATCTTGTTGGTGCTTTTCATCAACCAAAATTAGTTTTATGCGATCTTGATGCGCTTAAAACATTGCCAAAACGTCAGTTTCGCTCTGGTTATGGCGAAATGGTAAAATATGGTCTTATTAATGATGAGGATTTTTTCTTTTGGCTTGAGCAAAACCATAAAGAGGTTTTTGCGCAAGGAGAAGCACTAAGCAAAGCTATTGCCCATTGTTGTAAGGCAAAATCACGATTTGTTATTGCCGATGAAAAAGAACTTGGAATGCGGGCTTTATTAAATCTTGGGCATACTTTTGGTCATGCGCTTGAAGCAACAACTGGTTATTCTGATAGGTTGTTGCACGGCGAAGGGGTGGCAATAGGTATGGTTTTGGCGCATGGTTTTTCTGCAAAACTTGGGCTTATTAATTCACAAGACACTATTAGAGTGCAAAGGCATTTGCAATTAGTTGGCCTGCCTACCACAATAGGTGATATTGAAGGGGAAGCTCCCTCATTAGAGCAAATAATGGGCGCAATAATGCAAGATAAGAAGGTAAAACGAGGCGCACTTACTTTTATATTAACCAAAGGTCTTGGCAAGAGCTTTATCGCTAACGATATAGATGCTAATGAAGTGAAAGAATTTCTAGAGGAACAAATTAACAAGTGAGCATCTGGCTAACCATATTAGGCATTGCCTTTTTACTATTCTTAAGCGCATTTCTTTCAGGGTCTGAAACTGCCATAACCGCAGCTTCAAGGGCTAGATTGCATGCAAAGGCTCGTGAGGGGAATAAACGAGCAAAGATTGTTGAAAAATTAATTGAGGATAAAGAAAGGCTAATTGGCACGCTTTTATTGGGCAATAATTTGGTCAATATCCTTGCTTCTGTTCTAGCAACCTCAGTATTAATAACAGTATTTGGTGATAGTGGAATAATTTATGCCACTTTGATTATGACATTATTGGTGGTTATTTTTGCTGAAGTTTTACCAAAAACTTGGGCAATTAAACAACCTAATGAATTTGCACTTGGGGTTGGGCCACTAATTAGGCCATTGGTTATAATTCTTGCCCCCATAACCATTGCGGTTCAATCTCTTGTAAGCGCTATGCTTAGGCTTTTTGGCATAGAGGGAAATGGAAAACTATCTTATCTAACTGGGCATAAAGAAATTAGAGATACGGTTGATTTATTGCATTCAGAGGGCGAGGTTATAAAATTAGATAAAGATATGCTTGGCGGTATTCTTGATCTTAAGCAACTTGATGTGTTTGATATTATGGTACATCGAACTCGCATCGTATCGCTTGATGTAAAGGAAAGCTCTAAGCAATTAATTGAGCAAGTATTGCAAAGTCCATATACTAGAATGCCGCTTTACGATGGTGAGCCTGATAATATTATTGGTGTTGTGCATGCTAAAGATGTTTTACGGGCTTTAATTAAAGCTGAGGGTGATATTGAGCAAATTGATATTAAAAAATTAGCTACAAAACCTTGGTTTATTCCTGATACTACACAATTACAAACGCAATTAAGCGCTTTTTTGAAGGGTAAATCTCATTTTGCGCTGGTTGTTGATGAATATGGTGAAGTGCAGGGGTTAATCACGCTTGAAGATATTTTAGAAGAAATTGTTGGTGATATTTCTGATGAGCATGATGAAATAATTGAGGGCATTTCAAAACAGGCAAATGATAGTTATACTATAGATGGCTCACTGCCAATTCGTGATATTAATAGAGCGCTTGATTGGAATTTACCAGAAAACGAGGCAACAACCATTGCTGGGTTGGTAATTCATGAGGCTAAAGCCATTCCTGATGAGGGGCAACAATTTACCTTTTATAATTTCAGGTTCAAAATATTAAAAAAATCTAGCAACCGCGTTATAAAAATAGCTGTAAGCCCTATCAAGAATAAATAATGTTTGTTGCAAGTTTAACTTGAATATTATAAAGTTTACCTTGCAAATTCGCTCTAGCTTTGACATTATGGCTGGTCGCTATTTTTGGAAGTTTTTTCCTTAAATATCACATTTGAAGCAAATGAAACAAATTAGAATAGAGCTATGGCAGAAAAATCAGGCATTTTTGATTCTATCCGCATTAAATCACGCCGCACGGCAAAACCCATAAAAAATGTTAATATGTGCGAGTGGGAGGAATGCGAAAAACCGGGCACGCACCGTGCTCCTAAAAGCCATCAGGGAAATAATGAGTTTCATAATTTTTGTATTACTCACGTGCGTAAATATAATCAATCATTTAACTTTTTTGCTGAAAATAAAGACGGTGAAAAAAATAAATCAGATGAAAATTTTGAACGTCCAACATGGCGATTTGGAACTAATTCAAATTATAAATCAGTAAAGAAAAAGCCAAAGCCATCTGACCCTACAAATCTATATGCCCGCCTAGAAGCACGTACAAGGGGTGATAACCCCAATAGAAAATCAACCCGTCGATTAGTTGATTCTGATAGAAGGGCGTTAGAAGTTTTGGGGCTTAAGGGAAGGCACGAAGCTGTTGAAATAAAGGCCTCATATAAGGCACTAGTGAAAATTCATCACCCCGATGTTAATGGTGGTGATGTAAGTTCAGAAGAGCGCCTTCGTGTTATAATTACTGCCTATAACCATCTAAAGAAAAAGGGACTTGTTTAGCCCTAAATTCGAAATTTCAAAAAAATACAATAAGAAGAACTTAAATGAGTGAACAACAAAACCTACCAGACTTTGATTATAATGTTAAAGATCTATTTAATATAGATAGCGATATGATTGTTAAGGGATATAAAGATAAAAGCGAGCATGTGCCGCCTATCGATGAAGATTATCTATTTGATCATAACACGACAATCGCTATTTTGGCGGGCTTTTCGCATAATAGACGTGTAATGGTGCAAGGCTATCATGGCACTGGTAAATCTACCCATATTGAGCAAGTTGCAGCTCGCCTAAATTGGCCGCTTGTTAGGGTAAATCTTGATAGTCATGTTTCAAGAATTGATTTGGTTGGAAAAGACGCTATCGTGCTAAAAGACGGCAAGCAAATTACTGAATTTCGTGATGGGATTTTGCCATGGGCTGTACAAAATAATATTGCATTAGTATTTGATGAATATGATGCTGGTCGCCCTGATGTGATGTTTGTTATTCAAAGGGTGCTTGAGGCTGCGGGGCGTTTAACTTTACTTGATCAAAATCGAGTAATAACTCCTCACCCTGCCTTTCGCTTGTTTTCTACCACCAATACTATTGGTTTGGGTGATGTTTCGGGTCTTTATCATGGCACACAGCAAATTAATCAGGGGCAAATGGATCGCTGGTCAATCGTAGTTACGCTAAATTATCTTGAGCATGAAAAAGAAGTTGGCATTGTGCTTTCAAAAGCTAAGTCTTATCGAAATGAGAACGGCAAAAAATTAGTATCGAACATGGTGCGATTAGCTGATCTTACTCGTGCGGCTTTTGTTAATGGTGATATTTCAACCGTTATGAGCCCAAGAACTGTTATTACATGGGCAGAAAACGCTGAAATTTTTGGTGATATTGGTTTTTCTTTTAGGCTGACATTCCTTAATAAATGCGATGATTTAGAAAAGCCAGTTGTAGCTGAATTATACCAAAGAGTATTTGGTGAAGATTTACCAGAAGCTGCTACAAATTTAGCCATTAGTGCTTAGATACTGACCCTTGGGTTTATGAAATGGTACTTGCAAATGACAAAGAGGGGACACAAGTCCTAAAATCGGCGCTTAGCACCACTATGCGTGCTATTGCTGGTGATAGTGAACTTGAAATTGCCTTTACTTCTGATAGGACAATTCTCAACGGTAAAAATATTCGCCTTGCAAATATTTCGCACACTCCAGATAAAAAAGAAATAGCAATAGCCCGTGGGCAGTGTGATGCTATTGCCATGCGTCTGGCAGCACATGATGCAAAGATACATGCTAAAAATGCACCAATAGATGCTGATGCTCGGGCAGCTTTTGATGCGCTTGAGCAAGCACGAGTTGAGGTGCTTGGCACTATGCGAATGGCAGGAATGAGGGATAATCTCTCACAAATGCTTGAAGAAAAATATGCAAAAGCAGGGTTTGATAAAATCACTAATCTTGATGATGCTCCCCTCTCAGAAGCCCTTTCGCTTATGTTGCGTGAGAAATTTGGTAATATCTCAATTCCAAAAAGCGGTGAAATCATTACCGAGCTTTGGCGTAATAGGATAGAAAAAAAATGCCAGCAATCTTTAGATGAGTTGGGCAATAATATTGAAAATCAGCAAGATTTTGCCAAAAGCACCAAGCAATTATTACTTGATCTTGAACTAATTTCTAACGCTGAATTTGACGCTGAAAATGAATATGATGAAGATGATGGCGAGCAAGATTATAATGATCAGCCAAGTGATAATAATCAAGAGCAAGAAGAGCAAATGGATGGTGAGGGGCAAGAGAGTTCTTCAGATGAACAACAAGAGGAAGGTGATGGTGAGCAGTCAGGGGAAATTGAGAGCGAATTTTCACCAAGTGATGAGGATATTAGCAGTGATGGTGAAATAAGCACTGGTGATGATAGTTTAGAAACTGATGGCGCAAAATTATCAAACCAGCCAAAATATAAAATATTTACCACTGAATTTGATGAGATTGTCAGTGCAAGCGAACTTTGCCCAAGTGAAGAACTTGAGCAATTACGTGCGTTATTAGACAAGCAATTAGAGACTTTAGCTGGCACGGTGGCAAGATTGGCTAATAAATTACAACGCCGCCTAATGGCACAACAAAATAGAGCTTGGAATTATGATTTAGAGGAGGGGGTGCTTGATAGTGCCCGTCTAACTAGAATAATTATAGATCCAATGCAGCCGCTTTCATTTAAAGCTGAGAGCGATACAGATTTTCGTGATACTATTGTTACCCTATTGATTGATAATTCAGGCTCAATGCGAGGTCGCCCGATAAGTATTGCGGCAATTTGCGCTGATATTTTAGCTAGAACACTTGAGCGTTGCTCGGTTAAAACTGAAATTTTAGGGTTTACTACTCGTGCTTGGAAGGGTGGTAAATCTCGTGAGGCTTGGCTTGAAGCAAATAGACCAGCAAATCCGGGACGAGTAAATGATATTCGCCATATTATATATAAGGGTGCTGAAGAGCCTTATCGCCATGCTAGGAAAAACCTTGGACTAATGATGCGAGAAGGCTTGCTCAAAGAAAATATTGATGGTGAAGCACTTAGCTGGGCGCAAAAGCGCTTGATGGGACGGCCTGAAAATCGCCGTATATTAGTTGTTATATCTGATGGAGCGCCAGTTGATGATAGTACGCAAAGCGTAAACAGCCCTAATTATCTTGAAGCGCATTTGCGTGAAGTAATAAAGGAAATTGAGGATCGTTCACCAATTCAGCTAATAGCCATTGGTATTGGTCACGATGTTACACGCTATTATCAACATGCTATAACTTTGCAAGATGCTGAAGAATTGGGCGGAGCGCTGACCGATGAATTGGCAGATTTGTTTGAGGAGAAATCAAATATAGCTACAAAAAACAGGCGATATTAATGAATAAAATAAATAGCATTTTTATATCTATTTTGTTATTTTTTTCAGCTAATTCTCTTAGTTTTGCTCAAGAAACTCAAGAAATTATTGTGCAATCCTTGCCGATAGAAAGATTTAAGGGGGTATTAAGAGGCGAAAAAGTTGATGAGTTGATTTGGCGTGGTGGAATAGAAGTTTCTAGCGATTATCAAGAATTTGGCGGTCTCTCAGGCATTACTTTTACTGGCGATAATTATAAAATAGTGATGGTTTCTGACATTGGTAATTTTTTTAGCGCTCAATTAATTTATGATGAATTTGATCAATTATTAGCGCTTGGGGGCGTAGAAATGTCAGCTATTACAAATTCAAAGGGTAATGTTTTACCTCGAAGATTTGCACAAGATGCCGAAGCAATAGACACAATTTATCGTTTTGGCAAGGTGGCTTCCATAAGAGTTGGCTTTGAAAATCTAACAAGGGTTGCCGATTTTGAACTTAACAATGGTAAACCATTTGGCGCTGCAAAAGAAGTTGCAATACCACATGATCTATCAAAAGAAAGAACCAATGCTTCACTTGAAGCATTGTGCATTGCTCCAAAAAATTCGCCAATAGCTGACTCAACCTTATTAATAACTGAAAATATGCTGGTAGGTGAAAATATTGCAGGCTTTATGTTAGGCAATAAGGATAGGGGTCGCTTTAGCATTAAAAAAACTAAATCCATGAACCCAACTGATTGTGCTTTTTTAGAAAATGGTGATCTATTAATTCTTGAGCGTGGAATTAGCTTTCTTTCTTTTTCTATGCAGTTACGCCTTATAAAAGCTGAAAAAGTGCAGCCCAAAGCACTATTAGAGGGCGAAGTAATTTTATCGGCACGAGGCAGCAAAAATATTGATAATATGGAGGGTTTGGCCGTTTATAAAGACGCCAATGATAAGGAGCGTATTATTATAATTTCAGATGATAATTTTAATGATTGGGAGAGAACGCTATTTTTAGAATTTTCGTTTGAATAAATAGCGATAGGGAAGCAATAATAATAGAGCTACAAGAATTTTTACCATAAAATCTCCTGCCGCTAACGATACCCATAATGGGGTCATAAAACCAATATCTAAAAATGGCACACTAAAGGCCAGCGAGCCATCTTTGTTGCCAAAAAAATTATCAATAAATGTAAATTTCGCACTAAAAGCAATTCCAAAAAATAATATTGTATCAAGCAATGAGCCAAAAAAAGAAGAAATTAGTGGTGCTTGCCACCATTTGCTTGCTCGCAATCTATCAAAAATTGAAATATCTAAAAATTGCGCCAATAAAAACGCTGTTCCAGAAGCTATGGCTATGCGTGGGGACGCTAAATATATTGACCAAATAACAGCAATAGCAAAGCCGATAAGCACCACTTGGCGAGCCTTTTTTGCTCCAAAATACCTATTCGAGAGGTCAGTAACTAAAAATGCTATTGGATAGGTGAAAGCACCAAGTGTGAGGATATTGCTTAGATCAATAGAAAAAAGCTTAGCATTTAGTGGGAATTGCACTAAAAAATTAGATGCGGCAACAATTATTGCCATGCCTAAAAAGGCGAGAAAAAAACTAAAGCGCATTAGAGCACCTTTATATTCTTGCAAACCAGCAATTAACCAGCGCAAACAAATAAAATGTCAAAAATTAACTAACTAGCTAAAGCTTGGCGAACTTCTTGTTTAATCAAGCGCACACGATCTGAAAGCTCGCTATCTTTTGCTTTAAGCAAATAAGCGTCAAGACCACCACGGTGCTCAACAGTGCGAAGCGTGCTAGCGGCGATTCTAAATTTAATTGCACGATCTAGCGCATCAGAGATTAAAGTCACATTGCACAGGTTTGGCAAAAATTTACGACGAGTACGATTAAGAGCATGAGAAACATTATTTCCGCTCATAACGCCTTTTCCAGAAAGTTCACAACGACGTGCCATAATAAAATCCTATAATTCATGAGTAAATTAGCTTCAAAACACTAAAATAGCTCAAGGTAAAATGAAAGTTGGCTTTAGTTAGTCAAACTTGAGCCACTCGTCAAGCATTAGTGTGCTTTAAGAGATTTTTTAAGCAAATTCATTCTATTTTAAGCATGTTCATTAATAATAGCGCTTTAATGTAATGTTAGTGTTAAGAGTTAAGTGTATGATTTATTCGTTTAGGGCAATGTTTGTTAGCCCAGCCATTTTTTTATCCCTGATTATAAGTTTTGCTTTCTTTATTGTGCCAGCTTTAGCAGCACCTGCCAGCGCTGATGCTAGATATATTCTCTCACTGGGCGGCATTAATTTTGCCAGTGTAAAAATATCATTTAATGATGACGCTAAAAATTATAGTATTAATCTAGGCGCAAAAATTTCTGGCGTTGGATCGCTAGTAGCTTCTGGCTCTGCAACTGCAAGCGTTAGTGGTGTGAGTAGTTCTAAAAGATTAACACCAAACAAATTAAGCATAGTGACTGATTCAAGAGGTGAAAAATTTACAGTTTCAGTTGCCTATTCAAAAGGTAATGCTGTTGGATTTCAGGTTACTCCTCCTCTTATCAATGATATGGGGCGAGTGGCGATTGAGCGTAAAGATTTGCAAAGAGTTACAGATCCAATTGGCTCATTCATTCTTAAAGGCAAAGCTTTTGATGAGAGATTATGCAATCAAAGGCTAAAACTTTTTTCAGGGCTTGAGCGCTTTGATGTTAAAATGAAATTTGTTGAAAAACAAATAGCAACCTCAAAAAGAACCGCCTATCAAGGGCCAGTAATTCTTTGTTCAGTGCGCTATATTCCTGTTTCTGGCCATTATGTTGATAGTGGTATTACCAAATATTTGGCAAAATCAAATCGATTTTTAATCTGGTATGCCCCACTTGGAAAAAATGGACATTATATTCCCTATCGTGTAATTATTGGCACGAGTGCTGGTGACCTTTCGATGGTGCTTACTGGATTAAAGCTTTAATTAGCGCCCAATTTAGAACTGCTTAAGCATTATCATTCGCACCAATTTTACGCCAAGCGCAATAAAGGGTGTTAGGTGCAAAAAGAAATCAAAAATATCTATTGGCTTAATAAGTTGGCCAGCAAATAACATTCTTGTTTTTTCAAACAGATGTGGCTCTGGCACAAAGGGCGCTAGCCCTAAAGTTAAAGCAAGTAGGATAAACATAAAAAGCGGAGTTGTGTCGATAAATTCTAGCATGATATTTTTTCATTTGAGTTTGTGGTCATGGCTTTATATTAGATTTTTCTAATATTGCAACACTAAAAATATTATTGCACTAACAAAAATCAAAAAATACACCAAGCGGAGCATGATATTATATAGTTTTAGCGCTAATTTTATATCATCCACGCCTAAATCTCTTTTGCCATTGCCCATTTGCGGCAAATCTAACTCTTGACCATTATAGAAACGTTTGCCGCCAAGTGAAAAACCAAGCGCTCCAGCAAGGCTTGCTTCTGGCCAGCCAGCATTGGGGGAGGTGTGTTTATGCGCATCTCTTAGGGCGCTAATTGTTGCTTCTCGCCAATTTGCTTTTTTAAGTAGGGCGGCGCTTAGGACAAATAAAAATGCGGTGATACGTGCTGGAATATAATTGACAACATCGTCTAGTTTGGCGCTAAAAAAGCCAAAATCTTTATAGCGCGTATTTTTATGGCCGACCATCGAATCTGCGGTATTTATTGCCTTATAAATAATAATCCCGGGTAAGCCGAACAATAGCAAATAAAATAGGGGTGCAATGAAGCCATCAGAGCTATTTTCAGCTAAAGTTTCTATTGCCCCACGAGATATTTCTGTCTCGCTTAGATTTTTTACATCACGCCCTACAATATGTGAAAGCGCCTCACGCCCTTCATTAAGCGAAATGGTAAGTGCTTTTGTTACGAGTTCAACTGCTTGTCCTAATTGGCGAGAAGCTAGCAGGGCAAAAGCGATTAGAGCCTTAAATATAAAAGGGAAATATAGCATATTAAAAATATAATTAAGCGCCAAAGCAATTAGTAAACATATCAAAATTAGCGAGGTAAGCATTAAAAAACCTGCTCTTAAACGACTAAGCTTAGAGCCTTGATTAAAGCGAGCTTCAAAAAAATTAATGTACGCTCCCATCCATTCAATTGGGTGACGAAAATAATGTTGCAATATTTTTGGATAAGCAAAAAACTTTTCAATGCTAATAGCAATAAGGGCAATTAAAATATTCATTATTTTGCTAATTCCAATATTTTATCAATATCTAAATTAGCCTCTAAATGCGCCGCCAACTCATCTAACACCTGCTCAACTTGTACTTGATAATTTAGCGATTTTTCAGCTTTAGCCCCTAAATGAGATAAGAAGTTTTGTCTAAAACCATCATTGGCAAAAATTCCATGTAAATATGTTCCGCTTATAAGCCCATCGCTTGAAATTGCCCCTTCATTTTCATTATTATTTAATGCAAATGGACGTTTACAGTCCTCCCCCTCGCTCACTCCTAAATGCATGTGATAGGCG
>JAMONS010000136.1 GCA_027065555.1 Hyphomicrobiales bacterium
CTCGTGCCTCATCAGAAACCTTAGCCCCTGCTAACATGCGAGCTAATTCTTCTTGGCGCTGTTTAATATTTAATTGCCTAACATTGGTGCACATATTTTCATCTATCATTTGCTTTTCAATTAATATATGGATATTTGCTCGTGCCGCAACTTGTGGTGCGTGGGTGATTGAGAAAACTTGCACATTTTCAGCTAAGCGTGCCAATCTACGCCCAATCGCATCGGCAACTGCACCGCCAACACCACTATCAATTTCATCAAAAATTAAAACAGGGGCAGATCCCTTTTCAGCCAACACAACTTTAAGTGCTAATAAAAACCGAGATAATTCACCTCCCGATGCAACTTTTAATAGTGGGCCAGCATTTGTTCCCGGATTAGTTTGCACGTGAAAGGCAATATTATCAAAACCAGAGAGTGAGATTTTACCCTGCTCTATTTTATGTTCAACCATAAATTTCGCCGCCCCTAATTTTAGATCTGGCAATTCTTTTTCTACTGCTTTTTCTAGCAGACTAGCGGTTTTTGTACGTTTTTCACTAAGTTTCGTTGCAATCCCTATATAATTATCATGCGCTTTTTTTGCAGCTGTTTTTAGCTTAACTAACTCACTCTCACCACTTTCAAGTTGCTTTAATTCAGCTTCATATTTTTCAAGAATTTGCGGCAATTGCTCAACACTCACATGATGTTTTCTAGCCGTCTCACGCAAAGAAAAAAGCCGATCTTCAATATTTTCAAGCTCATTGGGATCAAAGTTCAAATCATGTTTTAATGTTTCAAGAGCCTCGCTTGTTCTATCTAGGGATAGGAGCGCATTATCAAGCGCTTCAATTATCGGTGAGAACAGGCCAGCCTCATCATTTTTTCTTGATAATTTTCGCATCAATGAAGCAAGTGCAGGGGCAGGTGCATTTTTCCTATGTAATATTTCATCAATATCTTTAATATCACTAGCAGCTTTTTCAAGCTGCATTAATCTTTGGCGTTGCTCGCTTAGTGCCTTATCCTCCCCTCCCTCTAAAGCCAAATTACTAAGCTCCTCTACTACATGGCGAGCATATTCCTCATCTTGCTTGGCTTTTTCAATTTTTGCAATTTGTCTATTTAGCTTTTCCTCTACTTCTACTAATTCCTCATGCGCTTGTTGTACCTTTATGCTCAATAGATTTAGAGCACCAAAATCATCAAGCGCTTTACGGTGCGTTGCAACATCAATTAGCGCTCTATCATCGTGCTGCCCGTGAATTTCTATTATTTTTGAGCCTATTTTTTGCAAAAGAGATGCAGAAACTGGCTGGTCATTGATAAAGGCACGGGTGCGCCCATCGCTATATTGCACACGCTTTAAGATTAATTGCTCGCTATATTCAAGTTGCGCTTCTTTAAGAATAGAAAAAGCCAAATGATTGTCAGGCAAAAATATTTCAGCAACAACAAAGCCGCTTTTCTGCCCCTTACGTACAAGCGAAAGATCCCCCCGCCCACCAAGAGCCAAAGTTAAAGCGTCGAGAAGAATTGATTTACCTGCACCCGTTTCACCGCTTAATACCGTTAATCCGCTAGATAATTCCAAATCCAAACGCTCGATTAAAACGATATTATTTATTGATAAAGCACTAAGCATGACTACCTAATTTAGTGTTTAACCGTTCTGCTTGAACAGATCAGCATCTATAACTTCTGGGGTTAATCCTTGAGATTGTAACAGGTTGTATGCTGATTGATACCATTGGCTTGAAGAATAATTATGCCCTAAAATAGCAGCAGAAGTACGAGCCTCATTTATTAGCCCAAGAGAAAGGTAACTTTCAACTAACCGAAATAAAGCTTCTTCAATATGAGTCGATGTTTCATATTTTTGTACAACTTCTTTGAAACGGTTTATTGATGCTAGATATTTCTTGTTTCCTTGATAATAACGGCCAACAGACATTTCTTTGCCCGCTAATTGATCATATGCCACCCGCAGGCTCTCACGTGCATCATCGCTATATTTTGACTTTGGATAAGTGCTAACTAATAGTTGTAATGTGTCGATTGCATCTTGGGCTAATTGCTGATCACGAGTTATATCTTTAATTTGCGCATAATAAGAAGTGCCCTTCAGATATAATATATAAGCTGTCTCTTTTGAATTCGGGTATAGCGCTAAATAACGATCGGCCGCCAAAACTGCATCAGGATATTTTCCTGTTCTAAAATTAGCATAAACTGTCATCAATTTAGCTTTTTCAGCAAACTCAGAAAACGGATGCTGGCGTTCTAATTTCGCTAATGACTTTAGAGCTGTTTGGAAATATTGCCTATCCATATCATCAAGTGCACTTTGGTATAGTGTTTGAGGTGGAATAATTTCTTCTTGAGTGATTTTTGGAGGGCCAAACAGATTAAAGCCAGCACAGGCACTAAGGCTAAAAATAGCTAAACTGACAATTACTATTCGAAACAAGCGATTTGCACTATTTATAATTATTTCTTTGCTCACAAAATGTCCTGCTCTTATAAAATTTCTAGATTATCAAATGCGCTTTAATTGTAAAATGGTTCAAAACTGTGACACAAATAACTTTTTCTTTATCCAACAGAGCGTAAAAACGATTCTACTTTAAGGCCTTCAGGTAAATCATCAAGTGCATCAAATGAAAGTGGTAATTTATCAGCGCTAACAATTTCGTAACTTGCTTCTGTCGCAAACATGCTTTTAAGAACTTGAGAGTTTAATTTATGACCGCCCTTATAAGATCTAAAGCGTCCATAAATTGGCAGACCCCCAAGCGCTAGATCACCAATAGCATCAAGTAATTTATGACGCACAAACTCATCTTCAAATCGCAAACCCTCTTTATTCTGAATTCCATTTTCATCAATAGCTATAGAATTTTCTAATGACGAGCCAAGAGCATGTCCTCCTTGACGCAGAACTTTGGCTTCTTCAACAAAGCCAAAAGTACGAGCTCTTGCTATTTTTTCAACATATAATCGTGGTGTCCAATCAAATATCATTCTTTGGCGGCCAATAAAATCATTGTCAAAATCAATTTCTAAATCAAGAACACGCCCATTATATGGCTCAAGAGCTGCAAACGAATCATTATTTCGAACTGTTACTGCTCGTAATATTTTTATAAATTTACGCTTCTCTGTTTGAAACTTTAGTCCAGCTTGCATAATGCCTTCAACAAAAGGCATAGCACTTCCGTCAAGTATTGGGCATTCAGGGCCATCAATAGTAATTAAAGCATTATCTATACCAAGCCCACTAAGTGCAGAAACAACATGCTCAACCGTTGCAGCATTAATCGAATTATCCAAATCAAGCGTTGTGCATAATGTAGTGCTTGAAATTCTTGAATAATGAACGCTTACAGGATCTGTCTTTGTGCCATCATCTAGAATTCTACAAATATGCAAACCACTACCAGCACCATACGGTTCAATCAATAGAGTAACAGGTTGTCCCGAATGCACCCCAAAGCCACTAAACTCAATAGGCTTACATATTGTGCATTGACGTGCTGATATCCTGTTCATGCTGATACTGCCCCTAAAACTCATTTACAATTCTAAACAATCTAAATTACATAAACTAAAAAACCCCAATGCGAAACCCGCATTGGGACTTCTAATCAATTATTTTTAGGTTTTAACCGCGTTTTCGCAAAAAAGAAGGGATTTCAAGATGTTCTTTTTTCAACTGTTGCATATTTGCACGCCCATGAGCGTCTAAATCGCCAGAACTTCCTTGTGTCTGTGGACGTGAGGAACGGACATTACCCGACTCAATAGCGCTTTGAGCATCAGAATCATCCATATTATGAGAATTCTTGTTTTCCTCGCTTGATCCAATACTTAACCCAACATTAGATGCTATTCGCTTAAAAAACGCCCTTGGGGAATTGGCTTGTGGTTTTTCTTGCAAAGTTTTTTGAGCTACCATTGGCAACTCGTCAGTACGTGGCATTCTTCTTGCCACATTTGGCCTTGCTGGGTTTGCCATTGTATGAGACGAAGGCATAGGAATTTCTTGATTAATAGGAGTATCATCCATTGGCTCAAGCGCCTGAGCTTGCGGATAGTATTTTTCTACCATCACGTCACTGTTTTTGTCACTGGTTGATAATTGCTCTTCCATCTCATTTAATGCGCTAGAGACTGCGCCTTTTGCTATAACATCAATATCATTAGTTTGAGTAGTAATTTTAGTTATAGTTTCTCTTGTATTATCAATTTCTCTTGCATTATCTTTAACAGATAAGACACGCTCAGGATTTGGCTGATGTGGATCCATAGCCTGCACCATTGCCGCCTCTGTTCCAGTTGCAACAACTGAAACACGAATTTCACCATTTAAGCTATCATCAAATGTTGCACCGAGAATAATATTAGCATCACTATCTACTTCTTCACGAATACGACTTGCAGCCTCATCAACCTCATAAAGCGTCATATCTTTGCCGCCAGTTATAGAAATCAATAGGCCTCTTGCACCCTGCATTGAAACATCATCAAGCAAAGGATTAGCAATAGCTGCTTCTGCGGCATGGCGAGCTCTATCTTCACCACTTGCCTCACCAGTACCCATCATTGCTTTACCCATACCACGCATAACTGCCCGAACATCAGCAAAATCAAGATTAATAAGGCCATCTTTGGTCATTAAATCTGTAATACAAGCAACACCAGAAAACAGCACTTCGTCAGCCATTGCAAACGCATCTGCAAATGTTGTCTTTTCATTTGCTACTCGAAACAGGTTTTGGTTTGGAATAACAATTTGCGTATCAACATAACGGTGTAATTCATCAATTCCATCATCAGCTAAGCGCATACGGCGATTGCCTTCAAACTGAAATGGCTTTGTAACAACCCCTACTGTCAAAATACCCTGCTCACGTGCCGCTCTCGCAACAACAGGGGCTGCACCTGTACCAGTACCGCCACCCATTCCAGCAGTAATAAACACCATGTGCGAACCGCTTAAATGATCATTAATCTCGTCAAAGCTCTCCTCAGCTGCGGCTTCCCCAACTTCTGGATGCGAGCCTGCACCAAGACCTTCGGTTACATCAACGCCAAGCTGAATAATGCGCTGTGCCTTTGATAAGGTGAGTGCTTGAGCATCAGTATTTGCAACGACAAACTCAACTCCTTGCAATCCAGAATTAATCATATTGTTTACAGCGTTGCCACCAGCCCCACCAACACCAAACACGGTGATTCGAGGTTTTAGTTCTTGTACGTCAGGAATTTGCAGGTTAATTGTCATTTCAGACCTCATTTGTGGTAATTACTATATATAAAATAGCAGTTAATTCGTTAACCCAACGCTAACAATTACAAGGAAACTGTTAATTTTTGTGCATTTTAGAAAAAAACAAAGACTTAAATTCATAGTTCATTAGCCATAATAAGCACTAGCAACCTAAACTTATTCTATAAAGTTCTCTTTTAATCTATTGATTACACGTGACAAATAACCACCAGAACCCATAAGTGTCTTATTTTGGTTTTGCGCCACAAATTCATGCTGACATATTTGCGGATAAACTAACATTCCAGCTATTGTTGAAAAAGCGGGCCCTTTTGCCGCTTCTGGAAGGCCTGCGATGCCCATTGCACGTCCTTTTCGAACGTGTCGTGACAACATTCTTTGCCCCAATTCCGTCAAACCGGTTAATTCACTTGCTCCACCTGTGAACACGAATCTACGGCCAGCAACGTCCATCATTCTTGCATTTGCTATTTTTTCTCGCACCCCATTAAGTATTTCTTCAATACGAGGACGAACGATGCGGGTTATATTAGAGCGGGCAATAGCATTTGGGCTATTTTCTTCGCTCATACCAATGGGCATAATAGGAATTAATTCTCTCTCGTCATTTTGCCCCGGTAAAACACTGGCATAAAGGGTTTTTATTCTTTCTGCATCATCAATAGAGATAGAAAGCTGACGTGCGATATCCATAGTGATTTGCTGACCGCCAATCGGCAAAACATCAGCAAAAACCAAGTGACCTTCAAAAAATACGCTTATAGCGGTAGTTGCGCCACCGAAATCAATACATGCAACGCCTAAATGCGCTTCATCATCAACCAAAGCGCCTAATCCGCTTGCATAAGGAGTGGCAACAAATGCCTGAACTTGCAAATGACATCTATTAAGCACTAATTCTATATTTCGCAGAACCAAAGTATTTGCACTCACAATAGCAACGTCAACTCCAAGGTGCTCACCAACCATGCCGTAAGGCTCAGCTACATTGCGCTGTCCATCAAGAGAAAACCCTATTGGAAGTGCATGAATAATTGTGCGTTTTGGCTCAACAGAAACTTCATTTACAGCTTCAAACACACGAGATAAGTCTGATTTTTCGACTTCTTGCCCATCGAGTGCAACATTAGCGCTTAGAGTTTGTGAAGACAGATCGCCTGAACTGACATTGATAATAATTGATTCTATTGTTAGGCCTGCTTTTTTTTCAGCTTCACTTAGCACAAAGCGAATAGATTTTTCTGCTAAATCAAGATCGCTAATCATTCCACTCTCGACGCCAGCCGATGGACCATAACCAAAACCAATAACTTCAGGCTCATGCGTTCTCTCACGTAGCGCCTGACCTTTTAGGCGGGGCACAAGGCGAGCAATGGTACAACATATTTTTGTTGAACCAATATCAAGTACCGAAACAAGACGAGTGCGACCCTTTTCTATCGGCCGTAATCTTGCACTCATTTGCTCACTAATCATATTATTACCCAAACTAATTTAGTCCCTATTGCGTATTATTATCGTCTCTATTTATAAGACGAACTACTAATGAACCTGTAATACGCAAATCAATTAGATTTATATCTTTATCAAATATTGAATATTCTTTTTGATAACCTGCTAACAGGCTCAATGCTTTTTCTAGGCCAACTTCTGGTAATTGCACTCTTAAACCATTATCGAAAATCAAATCCCACCTTCTATCAGCTATACGACTTAGGGCGATTAAACCATTCTCTATTCTTGCATATTCACTTAAAATACTAATAAGGGAATAAGCATCATCTGCTGCGCCCTGACCAATAATTAATGGCAAACTATTATCTGTTTCACTTGTAGAAATCGCTAATTTTTTACCTGTTTTGCCAATGAAATAAGTTTCGCCGCCAACACGCCAACGGGCAACAGGCTCAATTTCAATAACATTAACAATTAGTTGTGAGGGAAAGGACTTTCTAATACTTACTTCAAAAATTGCAGGTAACTCAAGTATGCGCTCCCTTGCCGCTTGGGCATCAAATGTAAGTGTGGAGCTTTTATTATCAATTTTAAGAGCGCTTAAAATTTGTTCTTCATTTGTTAGTACTTGACCCTCTATTTGCACTTCTTTAATTCCTAAGCCAAGCCCAGCAAGTTGGCCTGATATGAATGAGACAGAACTATCTGTAAATTTAGAAATTTCATTACGAGATTGATATAGGAACGATATTACAATCAGGCTCAATATAATAAAGACTAATCTTTTTATTATGGCTTTATATAGAATATAAAATTGATTTATCTCTATCAAAAATTTTGGAGTTTTCTTGCGCCTAGCTTTATTACCTACCTGTTGCAACTCGCATCCTCCACGATCCAACTTACCAACTCAATGAAATCGTGGCCAGAATGTGCAGCAATCTCTGGCACTAGAGAGGTTTTGGTCATTCCCGGTTGCGTATTTATTTCCAGACAAACCAACTCGCCCTCATCACCGCCAAAATCATTATAACGAAAATCAGCCCTTGTTACGCCCTTACAACCAAGCGCCTTATGAGCGTTTAGACTTAGGCTTTGAACTTTATCATAGATTTTTTGTGGAATAGAAGCTGGAATTATATGTTTTGATCCATGTTCTTCATATTTCGCTTCATAATTATAAAAATGCAAATCAGTAATAATTTCTGTAACTGCGAGCGCCACATCACCCATCACCGCACAAGTAAGCTCTTTTCCCGGAATATAGCGCTCAACCATTAGCATTTCACCACCCTGCCACTCAGCACCTAATATTTCTTGTACTGGGTGAGCATTTTCATCTTTAACTAGAAAAATACCAACGCTTGAACCTTCATTAACCGGTTTAACCACATAAGGGGGCTTCATAAGATGATGTCCGCCAATTTGCGAACGGTGAGCAATAATATGATTAGCAATAGGAATACCATTTGCCTTAAACAGCGTTTTTGATTGATGTTTATCCATCGCCAAAGCAGAAGCCAAAACGCCTGAATGGGTGTAGGGGATTTCGAGAATTTCAAGTAAACCTTGAATAGTACCATCTTCGCCATATCGACCATGCAACGCATTAAAAACTACGTCAGGATTTAGCTCAACTAATTTAGAAGCAATATTTCTATCAACATCAATTTCACTCACATCATAGCCAGCTTCCCGCAAAGCATTGGCACAAGCTATTCCACTATCAAGAGAAACTTCACGCTCCACCGATAGCCCTCCTTTTAGAAGTGCAACTTTTTTAGACATTTTATCTCCTACCCTAAGATTGCCAAAATATCGCAAGTTAAGAATATCTACGTTATCTTAAACATAAAAACTAAAGCAATGATAAATAGAACTAAACCTTACCAGTGAAAACATCACCATCTAAAAACTCTTTTATCTTTTTTTCTGGCGCAAAATTCCCCATGCGCCGAATTTCCCACTGCAACTCAACACCAGAATTTTCTCGCACACGATTGCGCACCGTTTCACCGAGCAATTCAATATCATGTGCACTTGCATCACCAAGATTTAGCAAAAAATTACAATGTAATTCTGAAACTTGCGCATTGCCTATTCTTAAACCCCGACAGCCTGCACTATCAATTAATTTCCAGCTTGAATGCCCCTTGGGGTTCTTAAAAGTTGAGCCGCCTGTGCGAGATTTTACAGGTTGCGAGCCTTCTCTTTTATCAGTTATTTCTTGCATTTGTGCTTTTAATATTTGTGCATCGCCTGCAAACCCCTGATATATCGCAGACGTAAAAACCACCCCATCAGGAGCGTTAGATTTACGGTATTTATAATTCATGTCTTTATTGTTTAGAGTAATGAGATCACCCTGCCGAGTTACACCACTAAGACTAAGCATTGTGTCTTTTGTTTCAGTGCCATAACAACCAGCATTCATATATAGAGCGCCACCAATCCCGCCCGGAATTCCACGATAAAAGGTCAAGCCGTCTATGCCTGCTTCTGCTGCTACCTTGGCAACTCTAACATCTGGATTTGCTGCCCCAACCTCAATTTTATAATCGTTCAGAACTTCTATATTACCAAAGCCACGAGCTGAGAGTTTAATCACCACACCATCAATCCCGCCATCTCTTATTAGGAGATTTGAGCCAAGCCCTATTACGGTCACTTTAATTTTTGCATCAAGGTTTTTTAGAAAAAACTGCAAATCCTCAATGTCTTTTGGTTGAAAAAATAAATCAACTGCCCCACCAACCCGAAACCAGCTTATTTCAGACATTTTTTGATTAACAATTAGGCGACCACGAACACCGTCTATCCATGCACCAAATTTTAACGAAATATCTTCATTAGACATAATTAGTCCTTACAATGTTTTGCTAATTCCTGAGGAAAATCATTTGCCCATTGCGTTATATTTCCAGCCCCCAAAAACACCACATAATCACCCTCATTTGCCTTTTCGCTAATTATTTTTGCTATTTCATCTGGATCTTGAATAACACTAACATCTCTATGCCCTGAAGCACGGATATTTCGAGCTAAATCAACATGGCTTGCGCCTTTTATTGGCTCTTCTCCTGCGGCAAAAACTGGCGCTACAATTACACTGTTTGCATCATTAAAACAGGCAGAAAACTCATCAAATAAATCATTCAGGCGAGAATAACGATGTGGTTGCATAATAGCTATGACATTATTTTTTGTTGATTGTCTGGCAGCCTTTAATACCGAAGATATTTCTACTGGGTGATGCCCATAATCATCAATAATTACTATGCCATTTACCTCGCCAACTTTGGTAAAGCGACGATTAACCCCTGCAAAATTCTTTAAGCCATCACGAATTGCCTCTTCGCTAACACCTAATTGATCTGCAACGGCAATCGCTGCTGTTGCGTTCATAACATTGTGCAAACCGGGCATAGGTAATTCAATATTCTTTATTGTATGCTCTTGCTTGGTAATTCTATCACGTAATTCAACATCAAATCTTGATATGCCATTTTCATTTCTTAAATTGCTCAAGCGCACGTCAGATTGCGGGTTTTGTCCATAAGTAATTACTCGCCTATCTGTTATTTCACCAACTAAAGCTTGCACTTCTTTATGGTCAAGACACATGACAGCAAAGCCATAAAAGGGCACATTTTCTATAAAATTCTCAAAGGCATTTTTTAGCTCGCCAAAGCTGCCGTAATGATCTAAATGCTCTGGATCAATATTAGTTACCACCGCAACATCAGCTGGTAATTTAACAAATGTGCCATCGCTTTCATCGGCTTCAACCACCATCCAATCGCCTTTTCCCTCACGAGCATTCGTGCCATAAGCATTAATAATACCGCCATTAATAACTGTTGGATCCATGTTGCCTGCATCAAGCAACGCTGCAACAAGTGAAGTTGTTGTGGTTTTTCCATGTGTGCCGCCAATCGCAACACAGTTCTTAAAACGCATAATTTCGGCAAGCATTTCAGCTCGGCGAACAATAGGCAAACCAGCACGTCTTGCCGCTCTTAATTCTGGATTATCTTTTTTAATAGCCGAAGAAATAACAACAACTGCTGCGTCTTTAATATTTTTTGCGTTTTGCCCAATTTCAACCTCTATGCCCATTTTTTGCAAACGCTTAACGTTCGAGCTCAAAGATAAATCAGACCCTCGAACAGTGTAATTTTGCCCATGCAAAATTTCTGCAATTCCACTCATGCCAATTCCGCCAATCCCAACAAAATGTACTGGCCCAATATCGCGTGGCATTTTCATAGATATTTTTCCTAACTATTTTTTAGTTTTAATAATATTCTCTGCCAAATCAGCCAATCGCTCAACTGCCTTTGGCTGACCTAGCGATTTTGACTTATTTGCAGCATCATTTAACAACTCTGGCTCTAAAAACAACTCTTCAAGTTGTTTGGCAAGAGATTGCGGTGAAATATTGTCCTGTTCAACAACCCAACCACCACCAACCGATTCGATAAAGGCAGCATTGTTAGCCTGATCGCCATCAAGTGATCCGGGTAATGGAATTAAAATTGCGGGCCGGCCTAATACTGTTAATTCAGAAACTGACGATGCTCCCGACCTAGAAATAACCAAATGCGAATCAGCCATTCTCTCAGGCAAATCATCAAAAAACTCGGATAGTTCAACATTTACTTTAGCACTTTTATAGATAGAAGTAACTCGCTCAAGATCTTCAGGGCGACATTGTTGCGTAATTTCTAATCGCTTTCTTAATTGCTCAGGAAGCAAAATAATAGCTGGCGGTATTAAATCTGAAAACACCCTCGCCCCTTGCGACCCCCCAAACACTAATAGACGTATTTTGCCACTCTCACCTAACTTAGAATAAGCTAATTCACTTGCCGCTTTTCGCACCCTATCTCTAACAGGATTACCAGTTACAATCTGCATAATACTATATCGCTCTGCATAAGCGGTATATTCAAAACTAAGCGCCATCACTTTTGCAAGTCTTGCTAATGCCCTATTAGCCCTACCAAGAACTGCATTTTGCTCGTGTAAAATTCCTTTTATTCCCATCAATGATGCAGCAAGAAATGATGGAAAAATCGGATACCCACCAAAGCCTATTACTATATCTGGTTTTATTTTTTTTAGCTTTTGCCAAGCAGTAAAAAGCCCACCTAAAATGACAAAGCCTGCTCTAATGAATTTTATCGGATTTGCTAATGATGGCGTTGCTGATGGCACAATATAAGTTTGCTTTGCTGGGAAATTTTCACCATAGGCTGATACTCGTTCATCACTCATCAAATGAATTTCGTGCCCACGTCTCTCTAATTCTTGCGCCAGCGCCATTGCAGGAAATAAATGCCCTCCAGTTCCACCGGCCATTAAAACGATTTTGCTCATGCTCTTTATTCTTGTCGCCGTTGGTCGCTACGCTCCCGACCCCGACACCCCCGCCGTTTGTTCTTTTTCCATTTTATAATCTTGCTTGGTTGCTCTTTTTATTCTTGTCGTCATTGGTCACTACATTCTTTCTTGCGTTCCCGCCACGCAGGCTGCCCGACCCCGCTTGTCCGCCGAAGCCCTTGTCGCCCGAAGCTCGAAGAGCGTAGGGGGATTGGCGTAGGGGGAACACCCCCGCCTTCTCTATCCTTGTCGCCGTCATTCGCTTCGCTCATTTCCCCGACACCCCCGCCATTTTATTATTCCCTTTTTGATAAGGTGGTAATCCCGAGAGCAATCTTTCATGCGGTTTTTTTCTTGTTAAGCTCAACAATATTCCCATTGAAAAAGCAATTGCTAACATTGAAGTTCCTCCATAAGAAACAAAAGGTAACGTCATGCCTTTTGAGGGCATAAGATTTAGATTTACTGCTAAATTTATAATTGATTGCAACCCGAATTGAATAGCCAAAATACTAGCTCCAAGACGTGCAAACAATCCTGTTTGATTTTGTGCGTTGCTCAATGATCTAATAATAATAAAGCCAATTAAAGAAGCCAACATTAAAGAAAATATAATTCCAAATTCACCAGCCGCCGCTGAAAAAACATAATCGGCATGAGCGTCAGGAATATAGTTTTTAGCAGTAGCTTCACCCGGTCCCCGACCAAACCACCCACCCTCAAGCAATGATTGCAATGCCTTTTCTACTTGATAAGAAGGGCCACCACTCCTCTGATTTATAAACCCATCTATTCGCCTTGCAAAATGAGGAAAGAACAAATATGCGCCAAAACCCGAAGTAGCACTAACCCCAAAAAGCAGAAAAATCCAAAACCATGATAGACCAGCAAGAAATAATAGAGCAAAAAATGTTACGCCAACTAAAAATGATTGACCTAAATCTGGTTGCATTAAGAGCGGAATAATTATTAACCCTGCTAAAATGAAAGAAATTATTTTCCCTGGCACTTCCTTTTGTTGCATAGATAAAGAAAACAACCATGCCGCTATAAGTGCGTAACTTGGCTTAATAAATTCTGATGGTTGAATTGATTGCCCAAAAATTATAATCCAGCGACTAGCTCCATTCGCTTCAAACCCAATAAATGGCGTTGCCCAAAGTAGAATTAAAGAACCAACAAATGTGAATAATGCAGCAAATCGAGCCAAGCGCTCATTTAGCAATGATGCGCCAATAAGAACAATAATGGTTGGTATAAAGAAAACAATATGACGCATAACAAAGTGATATGGCGAATAACCAAGCCGAACGGCAACTGGAGGACTAGCAGCAAAAGATAATGCCACACCAACCAGCAATAGCGCAATTAACGCTGCTAAGAGTGTTCTATCTATCGTCCACCACCATTCGGCAATGAGGGTTTTTTTCTCACGTGAAAACATAATAATTGCAAACTAAAGCAAGATAGTTAAGAGGCTGTTTGCAAAACCAAGAATGAATAAGATTATTTTTACTCTTTTGTAAATTTATTTTGCTAGGCAATGTAATTATTGTTAGCCTATGATTTATCAAAAAACATATCCATAATTACTGGGTAGCAGGCGTTGTTCCTTCATCTTTATTTTGACGAATTTGCTCAGCTCTATCTTGTAATTGCTGCTCAAGTGCATTTGTGCCTGTTGATTGCTCTCTAAATTGATCAAAAGTGAGAGCAGAATCAGAATCATAAACAGAAGTAAAACCTGCGAGATTAATATTCACCACTAGATCTTTATTTCGCTGAGTTTTTGCAGAAAGCGACAGTTTAGCGCCTTTTCTCAAACTATTTACATAATTCTCATTAATTACAAGCTGTGAAGTGCATGATACTTTATCGCAAAGCACAAATGGCACTCTAATTGGCTTGCCGCCATCAATTTGCCAAACCATATTAAAAGGCAATAAAACACCTAAAGGAACAGCTGCAACAGCTAATAATTTACTTTCTTGCCCCGGATCATTACGCAACATGAATGAGCCAAAAAACTGCCCATTTTGCAAAACTATTTGGCGCATAATACAGGCTTTTTCACCATTATCTAACGGTTCGCATATTTTTAGCCAATTATCTTCAGGTTTTGGTGCTGATGACAAGCTTGTCTCAGTTGCCTCAATTTTTTCTTCTGTTTTTTCTTGTGCGAATGCTGCACTTGAAAAGCTAACAAGGGCCACACTTAAAAGTCCATTCAGCAATATTTTCTTTAACTTCATCTTTAATCCTAAAATTTGGCTATTTATTGTTGTTATAATAAAAACATATCTCTTAACAAGTCTGAAATTTTGGCAACAAAATGACCAAAAGGGTTTTCTAAATGATTATCTTCAAACAAAAACATTATTTGTAGCTTATTGCGTCATTTTTACCATTTTGGCAAGTATAGATGCAACTCCTAGCAATCTATCTTCTGCTTTTGGCCAATCTCGAGAAAACACCAGCTTTTGATCTGGCCTTAAGCGCACTAATTGCGTTGGGTCGGATATTAACTTAACTAGTGCTGTTGGATTGGGAAATTCATTGTTCCTAAGCGTTAAAATGGCTCCTTTTGGCCCTGCATCTATTTTTTCTACATTTGCTTGGCGGCACAAGGATTTTACTAGGACGACTTTTAATAGTGCCCTCACCTCTTCTGGCAAAGAGCCAAACCTATCTATTAGTTCAGCACCAAAATCATCAATTTCCTCAGCGGTACTTAAATCACCAAGTCGCCGATAAAGCTGCATTCTTACTGGTAAATCTTTGACATAATTCTCTGGTATCATAATGGGCATTGAAAGCGAGATTTGCGGCGACCATTCATTTTCTTCATTTTTATCAGTCTGCCCTGAGCGCAATGCCGCCACAGCATCCTCTAACATTGCTTGATAAAGCTCAAAGCCAACTTCTCTAATGTGCCCCGATTGCTCATCGCCAAGCAAATTGCCAGCGCCACGAATATCAAGATCATGGCTTGCTAATTCAAAGCCAGCCCCTAAATGTTCAAGCGATTGTAATACTTCAAGCCGCTTTTGCGCATTATCCGTTAGTTTTTTGTCCACCGGCACGGTAAATAGAGCATAGGCTCGAACTTTTGAGCGCCCAATGCGCCCTCTTATCTGATAGAGTTGCGCGAGGCCAAATTGATCTGCCCGATGCACAATTAAAGTATTGGCATTGGGAATATCTAAACCTGATTCTACAATGGAGGTTGAAACTAGCACATCGAACTTGCCATCATAAAAAGCATTCATAATATCATCAAGTTCATTGGCGTTCATTTGCCCATTAGCCACCATAAATTTAACTTCTGGCACTTGCTCGCTTAAAAAGCGTGATATTTTCCCCTGATCTTTAATACGTGGCACAACATAAAAACTCTGCCCACCTCGATATTTTTCACGTAATAGTGCTTCCCTTACGCTTAAACTATCAAACGGCATAACGAAGGTGCGAATTGCCAACCTATCAACTGGTGGTGTTGCCAATAAAGACAGATCCCGCACACCCGTTAGCGCTAATTGCAAGGTGCGTGGAATTGGCGTTGCGCTAAGCGTTAGTACATGCACATTGCTTTTCAGCTCTTTTAGTCTTTCTTTATGGCCGACACCAAAATGTTGTTCCTCATCAATAATCAACATGCCTAAATCACGAAATTCTATTGTTTTAGCTAAAAGCGCATGTGTGCCAATAACAATGTCAATTGAGCCGTCTGACAAACCCTTTTTATTGGCCTTTAATTGTGCGCTTGGAACTAATCTTGAAAGCTGAGCAATATTTATTGGTAATCCTGCAAAGCGATCGCTAAAGGTTTTATAATGTTGGCGAGCCAGCAAAGTGGTTGGCACAACTAGCGCCACTTGCTTGCCCGACAAAGCCATAGCAAATGAGCCACGCAAGGCAATTTCAGTCTTTCCAAAACCAACATCACCACACACCAAGCGATCCATCACCTTGCCAGAGGTTAGGTCATCTAAAACATTATCAATCGCTACTAATTGATCCTCAGTTTCATCAAATAAGAACCTAGCCACAAATTCATCATAAGCCCCAGCGTGCATTGATATGGGAGAAGCAGAGCTCATCTCACGCTTAGCAGCTATTCTTATTAGCTGCTCCGCCATATCTTTTATACGCTTTTTAAGTTTGGCCTTTTTTGCCTGCCAAGCCCCAGTGCCAAGCCTATCTAATGTTGCCCCTGCTTGCTCTGACCCATAGCGAGAGAGCAGTTCAATATTTTCAACAGGCAAATAAAGCCTATCATTTTTGGCATATTCAATTTCAACGCAATCATGCGGCGCACCAGTAACATTTATAGCCTTAAGACCAATAAAACGCCCAATACCGTGATCTACATGCACCACTAAATCATTGGGCGATAGCGCACTAGCTTCAGTTAGAGCATCAGAACTTTTGCGTTTTTTACGTGCTCTAATTAAGCGCTCACCAAGAATATCTTGCTCAGATAAAACCAATAAGTCTTTACTCTTAAAGCCAGTTTCAAGCCCCAAAACAAGTAAAGAAACCACACCAATCTTTGCACTCTTTGCCTGATGATAATTCTCAGCCAAACCGATGTTTTTTAGGCCGTGATCAGCTAGCACTTGCGCCATTCTTTCACGAGAGCCCTCACTCCAGCAGGTGAGAATGATTTTTCGCTTATTTTCAATCTCTTTATTAATTAACTCAATTAGTGAATTGAAAATATTGCTATTTTCCTTTGCTCTCTGTGCCGCAAAAGAAGGTGCAATAGCTGCGCCCATATCTTTTTTTATTATTGAATTATCAGGGCTTGCAAATGGAGATATCTGAATTAGCTTATTATCACCAAATATTTGTTGTTTTTTCGCATCTATCTCATAAAGCAATTCAGGTTTGATGGCATTATAGGGAATAGTTTCACTAGCGATTGCTGCATTTGGTGTTTTGCTTCTAGCTTCATAATAATCAATTATTTGTTTTTGGCGCTCATTATATGCCAACATTGTTTGGTCATCAAAAATAAATGGCGCATCACCACAATAATCAACTAACCTATCTAAATTCTCATAAAAAAACGGCAACCAATGCTCCATTCCCATAAATCTTTGCGAGGCGCTAATCGCATTATAAAGTGGGTCAGCCATTCTAGTTTGGTTGAAATTCACTCTAAAATTTTTCCTAAATCTCTCTATGATTTCTTCGTTTAATACAATCTCGCTCATCGGTACTAAAGATATAGAATTTAGGTTATTATTTGTACGCTGGGTTTGCTGGTTAAAATTTCTAATTGTCTCTAACACTGATCCAAAAAAATCAAACCTAATGGGTTGCTTTTGCCCTGCTGAAAATAAATCAATTATACCACCACGAACCGCATATTCACCGCTTTCACGCACCGTTGGCACACGCAAATATCCGTTCATATTTGCCCATTTAATAATATCTTCGCTATCTATTATTTCACCAACCTTTGCCATAAATGACATTGATTTTACTATGGCTTTTGGTGGTAATTTTTGAATGAGGGCATTTGCAGTGCTTAAAACAATAGCGCCCTGAGTTGCATCATTTGCAAGTTCTGATAAAGCGCTCATTCTGGCAGCAATAGAAACCATATTTGGCGACACCCTATCATAGGGCAAACAATCCCAAGCTGGCAGCATGATGATTTGATGGTTTGGCATAAGAGTGCGTAAAATATCATTCATACGCAATAAGCGTTCGCCATCTCGTGTGATAAAACTTAGGGCAACCCTATCATTTGGCGCACTCTTTATGCGTTGCTCTGCCATATCCGCCAAAATAAATGGCACGACACCATCTGGTGCATTGATCAATATTTCATTTGGTAGGAAATTATTTTGTTGTTTTTCGCTCATGATTTAAGATTTAGAATTCCGCATGAGCTGAAAATCTCGTAATTGTTTTATAAAGTCAGCATCAATATTATCTGGCACGGGCTCTTGCCCCAAAATCCATTTTAATAGGTCAGTATCTTGCTCATCCATTAGCTCTTCAAACCTATCAAGTTCCGCTTCATTATATCCACCTAGCTTTGCATTAGCAAAATGACCAAGAATAAGATCCATTTCTTGCGTGCCACGATGCCAACAACGATAAAGCATACGCTTTATGCGATTATTATTTTTTGAGGTTTTCTGTTCCATTATAATCTTTTCAAAATTATTCAGCCTATGATATGCTTTAGTCAACTTAGATGAAATTATAAAGAGAATAAATGGCTCGTCCCGAACTTTTAACACCGCTATTTCGCTCGCTACGCTCATTAAAAGGCGTAGGGCCGCAACTTAGTGTGTTGTTCAAAAAGTTTTTTGCAACCCCAAAAGAACAAGAAGCAATAGCGCTTGATGTTTTAATGCATATGCCAAGCCAAATTATTGATAGGCGTGCACAAGTTAGCATAGCAAATGCCTATTTTAATTCGATTGTTACACTAAAATTACATATTGATAAGCATCAGCCACCGCCAAAGAATCGACCTAATATTCCGCATCGAGTTTTTTGCCATGATGAAAGTGGTGAAATATCACTGGTATTTTTTCGCTCTCACGGGAATTGGGTAGAGCGCTCTTTGCCTGTTGGCGAGGTGCGTTTTGTTTCTGGGGAGATTGGTTTTTTTAATGGTGAAAAGCAAATCACCCATCCTGATTATATCGTAGCACCAGAAAATTTTGACGATTTACCATTAGTTGAGCCTGTCTATCCGCTTACGCATGGGCTCTCATCAAAAGCTTTAAGAAAAATCATTGTGCAAATTGTTGGCACATTGCCAAACTTAGCTGAATGGATTGATAAAACCCGCTTAGAGCAATTTAATTGGCCAAGTTTTGATGATGCAATGCGTGCGGTTCATACTCCAAAAAACCCTAGCGAGGCTGAAATAAATTCACCTGCCAGAATGCGCCTTGCTTATGATGAATATCTGGCAGGGCAATTAACTTTGCAAATTATTCGCTCATCAATGACCAAAGAAAAAGGTATAAGCCGTCAATTTTCAGGCGCTATTACCAAAAAATTACAAGCCGCCCTGCCCTTTACTTTAACTGATGGTCAGCAAAATGCGATAAAAGAAATATTTGGCGATTTAGAAAATAAAGACAAAATGTCACGCTTACTTCAGGGTGATGTCGGCTCAGGAAAAACCATTGTGGCGCTTATGGCAATGGCGGCAATCGCTGAAAGTTCTGCGCAATCTACCCTGATGGCACCAACCGATTTATTGGCTAATCAGCATTATAAAACCCTAAAACCCCTATGCGAAAAGGCAGGGCTTAATATTGTACTTTTAACTGGCAAACAAAAAATTGCGGATAAAAGAGCCGCACTCGAGCGCATAAAAAGCGGTGAGAGCAATATTATTATTGGCACACATGCGCTTTTTCAATCTGATGTTGAGTTTCATAATCTTGGTCTAACAATAATTGATGAGCAACATAGGTTTGGCGTTTATCAGCGCCTTGCACTCTCTGAAAAAGGCAAAAATGCTGATTTATTAGTAATGAGTGCAACGCCAATTCCTCGCTCCTTAGTGCTTACTCATTTTGGCGATATGGCAGTTAGCATATTAAAAGAAAAACCAGCAGGCAGAAGGCCTATTAAAACGGCAGCTTTACCGATTGGAAAATATGACAATGTGATAAATCGCCTTAAAGCGCAAATAAATGATGGTGCGCAAGCATTTTGGGTGTGTCCTTTAGTTGAAGAAAGTGAGCATTTAGATTTAATTTCGGCAGAGGACAGATTTTTGGCGTTAAAAAAGATATTCGGTGCTGAGGTTGCTTTGGTGCATGGGCGCATGAAAGCTGATGAAAAACAACAAATAATGCAAGATTTTCAGGCTGGCATTACAAAAATCTTGGTTGCAACAACAGTGATTGAAGTTGGGGTTGATGTGCCAGATGCTACAATTATGATTATTGAACATGCCGAGCGCTTTGGCTTGGCGCAATTACACCAATTACGTGGGCGAGTTGGACGTTCAGACAAAGATTCAGCCGCTCTATTGCTCTATAAACCTCCGCTAAGCGAAACCGCCAAAGCCCGCTTAGATATTATTTGCAAAACTGAAGATGGGTTTGAAATTGCGCAAAAAGATCTCGAGTTGCGTGGTCAGGGCGATATTCTTGGAACTCGCCAATCTGGAATGCCCGGATATAGGTTAGTAGTGCCAGATATTCATCGTCATTTGCTAGAATTGGCACACGAAGATGCCAAAAATATTATGGCTAAGAATCCATACTTACAAGGTGAGCAAGGAGAAGCAATTCGTACGCTCCTATATTTGTTCAGACGTGATTTAGCTATTCCACTAATTAGAGCTGGGTAATTTAACGTAATTTAAGTGAAGAGAGTCCGATCATTGCTAATACTATGGCAATTATCCAAAAGCGAATGACTATTTGGCTTTCGCTCCAGCCTAAATGCTCAAAATGATGGTGGATTGGTGCCATTTTGAACACTCTTTTGCCAGTTAACTTAAATGAAACTACCTGCACAATAACCGAAACGGTTTCTAGCACGAACAGTCCGCCAACGATTGCTAATACGATTTCGTGTTTTGTGGCAACTGCGATTGCGCCAAGTCCACCACCTAGTGCTAATGACCCTGTATCGCCCATAAAGATTTGCGCTGGCGGGGCATTAAACCACAAAAAGCCAAGCCCTGCGCCAATGAGTGCACCACATACCACTGCCAACTCGCCAGTACCAGGAACAAAATTTATCAGCAAATAATCCGAAAATACTTGATTACCTACTAGATATGCAATTAGCCCAAAACTTGCCGCCGCAATCATTACTGGAACGATTGCCAAGCCATCAAGCCCATCGGTTAGGTTA
>JAMONS010000137.1 GCA_027065555.1 Hyphomicrobiales bacterium
CAAGCACGAGGATGACGAAAGAGGGAAATGACAACCGCGGGGGGTAGGAGAAAACAAGGCTTGAGACAGGGTTTGAAGCGAGCTCAAAAATCATGGCCTCAATATTGCAAAATATATATCTCGCTACCACCATATTTTCTTTTTTCAAGCACAGTGAAATCACTTGATAATTCCAAATCAATCCCTGCTTTTTCTTCTAAAATGATTGTTGCGGTTTTTTCTAGCCAGCCGTTTTCACTAGCACATAATAGGGCTTTTTCGCTCAAACCTTTGCCATAAGGCGGATCTAAAAAAATCAGATTAAATGGTGCGAATTTTTCATTTTTACCAAGATTAATTGCGCTTCGTTTGAGCAGTTTTGCTTCCCCTGCAATGGCAAAATTCTCAATATTTTGCCGCAATAATGACCTTGCTTCTACCCCATCATCAACAAATACCACACTTTGTGCCCCACGAGAAATTGCTTCAATTCCTAGTGCGCCAGTGCCAGCAAATAGATCTAGAACTCTTAGGTGAGAAAAATCATTGTTAAATTTGCTAGCTAAAATATTAAAAATACTTTCACGCAATCTATCTGAAGTTGGGCGAATTTCATCTGTCTTTAGTGTTGCTAATTTTTTACCCTTAAAGCGTCCAGCAATAATGCGCATGTTATTTTCTAGTTTTTTTGGGGCGTGAGTTAGAGCGTGATGCAGGACGTGCGGAGGGGCGTGAACCTGTTGGTTTTCTATCTTTAGAAAAACCTTTGTCCTTAGAGAAACCCTTATCTTTGGAGAAACCCTTATCCTTGGAAAAAGCTCTATCTTTAGAGAATTTTCTATCGCCCCCTTCAGAGCGCTCTTTTCGCCCCTTAAAGCCAAAGGATTTTTTATCCTCTTCTTCTTCTTTGCGTTTTGCTTGCGGCTCAAATTCTTCTGCACCACGAGAGCCGCCAAAATGCACCACACGCTTTTCAACTTCTTCTTTAACATATTCAGGGCGTTGCTTATATTCAAAATTGCCTTTCCTATGCGGGGCGGCTTTTCGCTCTATTTTCTTTTCATCATCATCTTCTAAAACAGCACCAGTTCTGCCACGTGGTGCGGCATCTTTTTGATAGCGAGTAGGGCGTTTCCTGCCAATTCTTTGATTAGGATTATTAACATTGCCCCCCTCAGCTGAGCCCTCATTACTCATAGTTTCTTCAGGCAATGGACTATCAAAATCAACCCCTGCAAGCTTTGATAGTTTTTTGCCTAACTGTTCTTTTAGGTTTTTGGTTTTAACAATGCTAACCTGAGCAACAGGCAAATCACCAAGCTGGAATGGGCCATAAGAAGTGCGAATAAGTCGGTTAACTTGCAAGCCAAGTGAGGCAAGAACATTTTTAATTTCTCGGTTTTTGCCTTCACGAAGCGCAACATTTATCCAAACATTTGCGCCCTGCACCCGCTCAATAGAAGCTTCGATTGGTCCATATTTTATGCCATCGACTTCAATGCCATTTTTTAATTTTGCTAATTGTTGTTCTGTTACTCGTCCGTGCGCCCGCACTTTATAGCGGCGTAGCCAGCCAGTTGAAGGCAATTCTAAAATGCGTTTTAGACCGCCATCATTAGTTAGCAATAATAGCCCTTCAGTATTAATATCAAGGCGACCAATGCTTATGGTGCGAGGTAGTCCCATTTTTTTAAGTTCAGCAAAAATAGTATCTCTGTCTTTTTCGTCTTTTTCGCTAACTACCAGACCAACAGGTTTATGATAGAGCCAAACTCTTGTGCCAGAGCGAGCAAGTAGCGGATTATTATCGACCTCTATTTTGTCATCATCTGAGACATTAAAGGCCGGGGTTTTTACAATATTGCCATTGACCGCAACACGGCCAGCAACAATCCATTTTTCAGCATCACGGCGAGAGCAAAGCCCCGCCCTTGCAATTACTTTTGCTAGGCGATTGCCCGAAAAAGATTTTTCGCCAACATTATCAGCGCTTACATCATTCATGTTAAATTCCGTTAATATAGTTTAATTATTTTGTAAAGCTGCACGAATTTCTGGAGGGCAACGAGGATCTTTTAGTGAAACAAGATCTCCATTTTTTGCCAAACATATCAAATTCACATCACCAAATACTGTAAAATATTCATCGGCTGGCAAATAAAGCGGGCGGGCTACATTTTGCGAAAGCTCAATTCGCGCCGCTTGCATTCGAGCAATTAGCTTGCGGCTTTCAGCTTCTGTTAGTGGGCGACCACTAAGAGTGCGTAAATCAACCACCCGAGCATTGCGCAAACGTTTTATATCTTCCTCGGTTAGGCCAGAAGCATCAATTTGCACATTATCAGAATCTTCTGGCAATAATGCAGTGCTAGTAACAGTTGGAGGCGGAAGCATTGAACTATCTTTTGGCAAGGCAAGAGGCGCACGAGGGGTTTTTAATACTTCTTTATTTTCTCTATCAATAACACCAAGACCTTTTAGGGTTTCTGTTGCTACTTCTCTTTCAAATGTTTCTGCATTAACTAGCGCATTTGTGCCCTCAACGGTAACACAACCGCCAAGGGACAGAGCTAGAACTAAAGCAGAAGCAGCTAGAGCTAATTTAGAGAACTTTCCTCGTACAAAACTGAGGCTATGCATTTTACATTCCTTTATTGATTGGCAACGGCCATTTTTCAATATCTATATACTATTGCAAGCAATAGCGCAAAAACAAATCACAACATTTTTATATAGGTTCAAAATTTGTTCTTATTGAGATTGTTCATGGCTTTGTTTTTTAGGGATTATCATTTCTAATAATAAAAGCACAACCCCAATAAAAATAAGAGCATCAGCAATATTAAATATATAAAACGAATATTGCCCTATATAGAAGTGGAAAAAATCAGCTACTGCACCATAAAGAAACCTATCAATAATATTGGAAATAGCACCCGAAAGAAGAATTGCCAACCCCACCCGTGTTAGAGTGTCATCTGCCCTTAGCCACCAGACAAATATAATAATAAGCGCTGAACCAATGATAAGCGTTAAAAAAATTGGGGGCAATGATGCAAATAGGCCAAAGGATACACCTCTATTCCAAATTAATATATAGTCAAAAAAACTAGTAACATTGATATATTCACCACCAGTCCAGCCCATTATATTAAGTTGGAAATATTTATGCGCCCGATCAATAAACAGCCCTAATAGCCCAAATATTAGACTTAAAAACATGCCATTTTTGCTCAAGCTCATAAGGTTTAAGCCCATAAGATTTATGTCTCCACCTCATCAAGCAATCCATTTGCCTTTAATTCACGCATAGCTAACGCATCTCTTGGAGAAATATCTGGATAATCTTTATCTGCCCCAACATCTGATGAGAATTTCCACGATCTTTCGCACCGAGTTCCTTTGGCTCGCTCAAATACTACTGAAACACCAGCCACATCTTCAATCCTAAAGGCTTCTAGTGCTCCCTCATTTTGAATTATTTCAATATCAGATGTGATGCAAATCTCTGCCATATCACTACCATGTTGCGCCACAAAAAGATCAGTATCTGAAATATAGACCTTTGGTGCTGCCTCAAGGGAAGAGCCAATATTTTTTTCTTTACGCTCAATCTCAAGCGCACCTGTTACGACTTTTCGAATGGAGCGGATTTTTGCCCATTTTTCAAATAATTCATCATTTTGCCAATTTGCATCTACTTCAGGAAAGGTCTGCAAATGCACACAACTATCTTTTTCATCATAGCGCTTAAGCCAAATTTCTTCCATTGTGAAAACCAAAATTGGCGCAAGCCACACTGTTAAATGATTAAACAATTCATTTAATACCGTGAGCGCTGAGCGGCGCACATTTGAAGAGGGCGCATCGCAATAAAGCGCATCTTTTCTAATATCAAAATAAAATGCCGAAAGTTCGATATTCATAAAATTACTCAAAAGCGAAACTACTTTTTTATAATCATAAGCAAAATAGGCTTTTTTCACCTGCTTATCTAAATCAAATAAACGGTGCAACATTAATTGCTCAAGCTCTGGCATATCCTTTTGCGCCACTGCTTCTTCTGGCTTATAATGCGCCAAATTACCAAGTAAAAAGCGAAAAGAATTTCGCATTTTACGATAGGATTCAACGTTATTTTTAAGTATTTCATCGCCAATGCGATGATCTTCAGTGTAATCAATGGAAGCTGCCCAAAGGCGTAAAATATCTGCACCATATTGCTTGATAATATCTTGAGGTGCAACGGTATTGCCTAAAGACTTAGACATTTTGAAGCCTTTTTTATCCATAGTAAAACCGTGCGTTAACACAGATTTATAGGGCGCAAATCCGTTTGTGCCGCA
This sequence comes from Hyphomicrobiales bacterium, assembly GCA_027065555.1. Taxonomy (GTDB): domain Bacteria; phylum Pseudomonadota; class Alphaproteobacteria; order Rhizobiales; family Devosiaceae; genus S141-66. The sequence continues at coordinate 4,326 of JAMONS010000137.1, forward strand.
ACTTTCCAAGAGCGATGAGTGAAACCAGCCACGATGCTGGTCTGTGCCTTCAAGATACATTGAAGCTGGGAATTGCAAATGCGGCCAGCGTTTTTTATTGCGTAAAACAAAGGCATGGGTTGAGCCACTATCAAACCATACATCAAGGATATCTGTGACTTGCTGCCATTCATTTGGGTCATAATCATCGCCCAAAAAGCGCTTTGCCGAACCTTCCTCAAACCAAGCATCAGCCCCCTCATTTTCAAACGCTTCCACAATGCGCTTATTCACTGCTTCGTCTTTTAGGATTTCATCAGTTTCTTTATTGACAAAAACACTGATGGGAACACCCCACGCCCGTTGGCGGGAAAGCACCCAATCGGGTCGAGTTTCAATCATCGCACGTAAGCGATTTCGGCGGGCTTCTGGTACGAATTTTGTTTTGTCTATGGCGGCTAGGGCTCGGTTTCTTAGCGTATCGCTTTCACCACTGATTTTAGCACCACCCAAATCCTTATCCATATAAACAAACCATTGCGGAGTATTGCGATAAATAATCGGCTTTTTTGAACGCCAAGAATGTGGATATGAATGTTTAATGCGATAGCGAGAAAATAAATTATTACTTTCAATCAAAGCGGCAATAACTCGTTTATTAGCGTCACCCTTTTTGCCCTTATCATCAATAACACGAGCCGCACCATCGGGTGAATCAGTTCCAAAGAATGGCACGTCTTTAGTATAATATCCTGCTTCATCAACGCACATTGGAATTGTTGTGTCTATTCCTCTCTCTGCGCTTTCACGTGCCTTTGCGTTCCAAATTTCATAATCGTCCATGCCATGCCCGGGGGCAGTATGCACAAAACCAGTTCCTGCTTCATCCGTTACATGATCGCCTTCGAGAAGGGGAACAGCAAATTCATAACCGCCACCAAACCCTTTAAGAGGGTGAGAGCAAGTGATGTTTGCTAAATCACTTGAACTAACATCGCCCAAACGCTTGAAAGTAAGTTTTGCCTGTTCTGCACTTGCTTCAGCCAAAGCATCAGCAAAAATTAGTTTCTCGCCAACTTGCGGCCCAAACTCATTCTCTGCTGACACTACCTGATAAAGCCCGTAGGAAATTTTTGAAGAAAACGAGATGGCGCGGTTGGCGGGTATTGTCCATGGAGTTGTCGTCCAGATGACGATGGAAGCACCAATAATATCCCACGAATCGATTGTTTTTGAGGTTCCAGTGACAGACGGTACTACAGGAAACTTAACCCAAATAGCATCACTCTCAACATCATAATATTCAATCTCAGCTTCCGCTAAAGCGGTGCGTTCAACCACGCTCCACATCACAGGTTTCGATCCACGATAAAGCTGTCCCGACATTGAGAATTTCATTAGCTCTTGCGCAATAGTTGCCTCAGCGTCAAACGCCATTGTGGTATAGGGATTATCCCATTCGCCAACCACGCCCAACCTCTTAAATTCCTCACGTTGCACATCAATCCATTTAGCGGCAAAGGTGCGACATTCTTTACGGAATTCATTTATTGGCACATCGTCTTTATTCTTACCCTTTGCCCGATATTGCTCTTCGATTTTCCATTCAATCGGCAATCCATGACAATCCCAACCCGGAACATAAGGGCTATCATAGCCCAGCATTTGCATTGAGCGAGAAACTAGATCTTTGAGCATTTTGTTAATCGCCGTACCAATATGAATATGTCCGTTTGCATAAGGGGGGCCATCGTGCAAAATAAATTTTTTGCGTCCCTTAGATTGCTCACGCAAGCGCTGATAAAGCCCCATATCTTCCCAGCGTTTTAGCCATTCTGGCTCACGTTTTGGCAAACCAGCACGCATTGGGAAATCGGTTTTTGGTAAATATAGTGTTTTGGAATAATCGGTTTTATCTGAATTATTATTGCTCATTTGGTGGCTCATATTTTTAGGATTTATTTTTGGAATGATTTGAAAATTTTCAGGAACAGGGGCAAAACCGCTATCCCTAAATAATTATGCCTCTATTGGCATCAAGCGCAGATATTGGCTTAATATTGCTCAATATACCTCTTGCTTTTTTGCTATCTTTATCCATTTGCACAATCAATTCGTCTAAATTATCAAAAATCATTTGTCCTCTAATATGCTCTATTAGCGCGACTTCTATGTTTTGACCATAAATATCTTCATCAAAATCAAAAATATGCACTTCAAACGGCGGCTGGCTATTGTTAAACATTGGCTTACCAAAAGAAGCAACACCATCAAAAAGCCTACTTCCTAATTTTAATCTAACGGCATAGACACCCTGAGCCAGATTTGAATTTTCAGGTAAGGTAAAATTTGCGGTTGGATATCCAAGCTCACGCCCTCTTTTGTCGCCCTCAATCACTATGCCTTCAACAATCCAATGATAATTTAATAAGCGATTGGCAACATTTAGACCGCCCTCACTAAGGCATTTTCTAATACGAGAAGACGATATGGTTTCTTGCCCCTGCACAAGCAAGTTTAGTTGATGCACCTCAAATCCATGTTTAGAGCCGCTATGGGCTAAAAATTCTGGTGTGCCTTTGCGCTCTTTACCAAAATGAAAATCTTCACCAACGCAAATCGCTCTTACATTTAGCGCATCAATGAAATATTGTTGCACAAAATCTTGCGCCTCCATTGTAGCCAAATCCCTATCAAATGGCATAATTATAATGCCATCAAAACCAAGCGCTTTAACAATTTGCGCCTTTTGCTGCCCATCAGTTAGACGAAACATAAATGGCTTTGGCGCAAATATATCTCTTGGGTGCGGCTCAAAACTTAGCACTAAAGCAGGTCTATTATGCGCTTTGGCAACATCAAGTGCTGATGAAAAAATCCTCTGATGCCCAAGATGGCAACCATCAAAATTACCGATTGCCAGCACACAATTTTGTAAAGTTTCTGGCACGCTTTCTAATTCGTGCATAATTTTAAAGTCTGACAAAGTAACCTCATTAATTAAAAATATATACCTTTAGTATTTGCAACAAAAACCAACCATTTTGCAAGTATTGTTTACTAATTCTAGTTTTGAAAATGTTTCTATAGTGATTTCTACCAATAGATTATTTTACTAACACTTTAGCAAGCAAGGTTAATCTTGGTGCTAATTGGGGCAAAAAGGTTTTGATCCAAAAGTAATGAGTTTTAGTGGAGTAAATAATATGGCGATTGATAATGCGATGCCAATTTTAATAGTTGATGATTATGCAACGATGATTAGAATTATTCGTAACCTTTTAAAGCAGCTTGGTTTTTTGAATGTTGATGATGCATCAGATGGCACACAGGCATTAGAGAGAATAAAAGAAAAGAAATATTCATTGATAATTTCTGATTGGAATATGGAGCCAATGACCGGCTATGAATTGCTTAAACAAGTGCGTGCAGCAAGTGATACAGCACGAACACCCTTTATTATGGTAACGGCTGAATCAAAAACTGAAAACGTCATTGCCGCTAAAAAAGCAGGGGTAAATAATTACATTGTTAAACCTTTTAATGCGCAAACGCTTAAAGGCAAAATTGACGCAGTATTTGGAGAATAATTATGGGCGCAGCTCAAACAAAACAACAAACTGATAATTCTTCTATTGATGCACTGATAACGCTAAGTGATAAGCTCAAGGAAAATAAAACCAAAAACATGTCACTAACCGATGTTATTGGAGTGGCGGAATTATTAACCAGCTCATTGCAGCCACTTTTGCGGCAAATTGATTCAACTATTCACACCGAATTAAGAGGGATATTAATGCGCATTGAGGGCTTGCGCCACGAAATAGCTAAAGTTCGTGCTGATGATATTTCAGAAAATAAAATTCCTGAAATGGGGCGTGAGCTATCCGCCATTGTTGATGCAACAGAGGGGGCAACTAATTCTATTATGGAAGCTGCTGAAGCTGTGATGGAATATGATGGTAATGATATTGAAGAATATAAAAATATGGTTTCTGACCAAATGATGCATGTTTTTGAGGCTTGTTCTTTCCAAGATTTAACTGGGCAACGAGTTACAAAAATTGTTGAAACAGTTGAAATTATTGAAGAGAGAATAAACCTTTTATGCGAAATGCTTGATATGTCGGGCACTGGGGAAGAAGCACCAAAAGAAGAATTAAACGCCAAACAACAACGCAAAAAAGACCTGCTTCTTAATGGGCCTGCCCTTGATGGTGAAGGGGTAGATCAATCAGCGATTGATGAGTTATTTTAACCTAATCTGATAGCCAATTAAATTAGCTTTGCTTGGTGCAACTAGTTGGTGAATTTTTTCGTTAACATTGCCACAGGCATCAATTTCTTCTTTATGGATTGAACCAGAAATAAATAGGAAATCAATCCCCATATTGGCAGCGCCTGTGGCATCGGTGCGCACACTATCACCTATTGCCAAAATCGTTTTCAGGTTTATTTTATTGCCTGTAATTTTTCCAATCTCAAGAAAAGAAGCATTATAAATAACCTCGCTTGGCTTGCCTGCCATTATTATTTTTCCGCCCATTTCTTGATAAAGATCAGCGATTGCTCCAGGACAATATAAAATCTTATCGCCAATTTCAACCACCTTATCAGGATTAGTACAGATTAACTCTAGACCCAATTCTAGCCACTCATTTAAGCGATCCTGGTATTTTTCTAAGCCATCATCGTCTTTATCTAACCCAGTTATTACAATGGCTTTTGCCTCTTGTGCCTCTCCTTTTGTAATATTAAGCCCATCAAAAACAACTTCGTTAGTAATTGGGCCGACATGGTGAATTATATCATTTGAATATTTTTTAATATGATTTCTAGTTACATCACCAGAAGTAACAATCACATCATAAGCCTCTTGAGTAATATCCATACTATCAAGCATTTTTTTAATGAAGGGCGCAGTGCGTGAAGCATTTGTTACAAGAATTACTTTACCACCCATTTGGCGATATTTAACCAGCGCTGCAACAGCTTCGTCATTCGCAACAAGACCATTATGCACCACCCCCCAAATATCACAAATTAGGGCTGAATAATTGTTAGAAATATCAGAGAAACTCATTATTTGTTTGGTACTATTAATCACTATATATCCCTTAAACTATATTTACCTTGAAATTATATTTAGTTTGAAATTAAATTTTCACCCTGTTGCCAAAGAGCGATTTTCAAAATGCTTGAGTACCGAAAGGGCGGGCTTTGCAGGAGAAACATATTCACCGCTAATAAAACGAATATCATCCTCAAGTAAAGATAATATTTGCTCTTCGTTTTGAACGTCTGACATGATTAAATCTATTCCAAAACGTGAAATGTAAGAAGCTACATCAGGCGCCTGATAATCAGTTAATTTTCCTGTTTTGTTGATGAAGATATCTGAATTAGCACGAACTGAAGAAACTCCTTTATGCCTAAGATCTGCAAAATCCATACGCAAATTACTTACCTTAATGATAGAAATAGAAGAGCCTTTTTCAACTAAAGCCGTCAGATTTATTTGTTCTTTATTGTCCAGTGAATTAAACTGGCTTTCAGGAATTGAGAAACTGATAATTCTAGCCAAGTCGCGAGAAATATCAAGTTGCGCAATTATCCATTCAATAATAGCAATGTCTGAAAGGGTGGCCTTAGAAATTGGTACATGAACGGGTATTAATTCGCTATTTGGCTCTTCGCTTTTATTAGTACTTTCTAAATATTCAAATACTCGCTTAAACCCTAGCTGATCTATTCGACGAACCATGCTTTCGCTGCCCGTCTGAGGAACAAAATCAGCCGCTTTTTTCATCTGGCCATTTTCTAGCTGTATGTGTGGTGTAAGGTCATAAGCTTGCACTTGCCTTTTTGGCAGACTTATAATTTCACTAGCATGAATTATTACTCGCCCATCATCAAGAGCCTTTTTAACATCTTTAATGGGTACAACTGGATCAACTATTTTTTTAATTTCTTGTTTTATATTCAAAGAGGAAGAGGCACTATCAGCTTTTGCCTGTACTTCTTCTAATTGTGCAACAGCTTCTGCAACTTGGTGAACAACCGTGCCCAATACTGAAACATCGGCCTCCATTATTCCAAGTCTATTGCCGCTATCTTGATCTATCATTTTATTCATTCTTTTCGAGAGAACTTGCCCAGCTTGGGCATTAGTTGAGAGAAGGCGTGAAAGATCTTCAATGCCTTTTTCAAATCTTTCTTCAGCGCGACGGCGTAATGTGCGTTCAAATATTACAACAGCTAAGCTTATTGCAACAATTCCTAACAAAAGCGCTTCAATGGGGGTAAAAGTTAGACCCAAATATGCGCCAAAGGCTAAAGCTAGCCCCAATAAAAATATAAAAATATAGACCAGTAGCTGCACCGCTAAATACTGCCTTTGTTAGTTTTGGTGATTCTCTTATTATTAATAACGCAATTTATTGCTACCTAAAGAAAAATATCCAAAAATAGGTAATAATCTTGTTAAGCAAAACTATTTATTTACTATGTTAGTTGATAGTTAGAACGGGCAGAAAGCCAAATTAATAATATATTTAAAAAACCCCAAGAATGGGAGAGTAGCCTAAATGTATCAGTCAGTTACCTTAAATGAAAAAACAAGCAAATATGTCCGTGTTTTATTATTACAAAGCACTAAGGGCGAAAATATTATAAATACAGATGAGATATCGAGTTTTTTTGGCGCTCAATCAGATATTATTACAATTAATGATTATTCTGTTGCGACAAGCCTATTACGCACCAGCCAGTTTGATATTGTAATAATTGATTTATGCGAGCAATTAAGCGAAGACATTCTTAATTCTTTTTGTCGTTTGGCTGGCATTGCAAAGGTTATTGCGCTTTCAGATGAAAATTCTATCTCCTCAACTCTTAACGCAATGCAGGCTGGGGCGCATGATATTATTGCAAAACCTATTGATTATAAAGAGTTAGATAATTGTCTAAAAAAGCTTTCATTTGAACATAGTAATAATAAACACCTAAATATTGAGCAAAACATGATTGGTGTTGGAAATAGTAATGAACTTAGCATAAATGCAGTTGAAGATATGTCCGCCAAACCAGTTAAACCTATGTGGCAACAGGAGCAAAAAATCATTGAAGATGCTATATTATTATTTAATGGCAATATTGCCAGCGCCGCCAAAGCACTAGAAATTAGCCCCTCAACAATTTATCGCAAACGTCAATCATGGGGTGAGTTTGGAAGTTTTAGTGCAGTTTCTAGCTAAAAGCTTCAATTCTTTCTCTAAAACCTTGACTTTTTTCCCTTTAATACATATATCCACTCCATTCATTAGCACTCTATAATGGCGAGTGCTAACAAACTTAAACAATCATCAATTCTGATGAGTAAATAAATTAAAGGAGTGAAACATGGGTTTTCGTCCCCTACACGACCGCGTGGTAGTTCGCCGCGTTGATAGTGAAGAAAAAACTACTGGTGGCATTATTATTCCAGATACAGTGCAAGAAAAACCATCTGAAGGCGTTATCGTTTCAGTTGGGCCAGGCGCACGTGATGATAGCGGTAAAGTAGTAGCGCTTGATGTAAAAGCTGGTGATCGTGTGCTGTTTGGCAAATGGTCAGGCACCGAAATCAAAATTGATAATGATGAATTATTGATTATGAAAGAAAGTGACATCATGGGCATTATTGAAGCCTAAGTTTTTTCCAATTCAAAATTAAATATAAATTTTAAGGAGCTAATATAATGGCTGCAAAAGAAGTAAAATTCTCAACTGAAGCCCGTGACAAAATGTTACGTGGCGTAAATATTCTCGCAAATGCTGTTAAAGTAACACTTGGGCCAAAAGGTCGTAATGTTATTATTGATAAATCTTTTGGCGCACCACGTATCACTAAAGATGGTGTTACAGTTGCCAAAGAAATCGAACTTGAAGATAAATTTGAAAATATGGGCGCACAAATGGTGCGTGCTGTTGCTTCAAAAACTAATGACACAGCGGGTGACGGTACAACAACTGCTACAGTTCTTGCGCAATCTATCGTAACAGAGGGCGTTAAGCTTGTTGCGGCTGGCATGAACCCAATGGATCTAAAACGTGGCATTGATTTAGCTATCACTGAAGTAGTTGGAAATCTTGGCAAATCTAAAAAAGTAATTTCAACCGTTGAAGAAATTGCTCAAGTTGGTACAATTTCAGCTAATGGCGAAACAGCGATTGGTGAGCAAATTGCTGACGCTATGCAACGTGTTGGTAATGAAGGTGTTATCACTGTTGAAGAAGCAAAATCGCTTGAAACTGAAACCGACGTTGTTGAAGGTATGCAGTTTGATCGTGGTTATCTTTCACCATATTTCGCAACTAATCCAGAAAAAATGACAACGTCATTTGAAGATCCGCTTATTCTTTTACATGAAAAAAAGCTATCTTCTCTTCAACCAATGTTGCCAATTCTTGAAAGCGTTGTGCAATCTTCACGTCCGCTTTTAATCATTGCAGAAGATATTGATGGCGAAGCGCTTGCAACTCTTGTTGTTAACCGTCTTCGTGGTGGTCTTAAAGTTGCAGCGGTTAAAGCTCCGGGTTTTGGTGATCGTCGTAAAGCAATGCTAGAAGATATCGCAATTCTTACTGGTGGCACTCTTATTTCAGAAGAAATGGGCATCAAGCTTGAAAATGTAACTATTGATATGCTTGGCACTGCCAAAAAAGTTGAAATCAACAAAGAGAATACAACCATTATTGATGGCGCTGGCACAAGCGAAGATATAAAGGGACGTGTTTCACAAATCAAAGCACAAGCAGAAGACACTACTTCTGATTATGATCGTGAAAAACTTCAAGAACGCCTAGCAAAATTAGCTGGCGGTGTTGCCGTGATTAAAGTTGGCGGTGCTACTGAAATTGAAGTTAAAGAGCGTAAAGATCGTGTTGAAGATGCACTTAATGCAACTCGTGCGGCAGTTGAAGAAGGTATTGTTGCAGGGGGCGGTGTTGCGCTACTTCGTGCAGCTGCTGATCTTAAAGTAAAGGGCGAAAATGCTGACCAGCAAGCTGGTATTGGTATTGTGCGCCGTGCGCTACAAGCTCCAATTCGCCAAATCGCTACTAACTCAGGCGATGAAGCATCTATTGTTGTTGGTAAAGTGCTTGAAAGCAAATCAGATAGTTTTGGCTATAACGCCCAAACTTCTGAATATGGCGACATGATTGAAATGGGCATTGTTGATCCGGTTAAAGTTGTGCGCACAGCACTACAAGACGCCGCATCAGTTGCTTCACTTCTTATTACAACAGAGGCTATGATTGCCGAAGTTCCACAAGAAGCAGCACCAGCTGGCGGCGGAATGCCAGACATGGGTGGCATGGGTGGCATGGGCGGCGGAATGGGCTTCTAAAGAAGCACATTCAGCGCCCAAATCATTAAGTGTTCGGGTTGGTCAAGCCAACCCGAATGGCGGCGGAATGGGCTTCTAAAGAAACCCCTTTTGCGCTATAAATTATTTAAGCTCGGGCAGAAATGCCTGAGCTTTTTTGTGCACTGCCTCAATGCCCTCACTCAACTGCGTCCAAAAAGCTGCTCAATATCGCCTTTTTTCAACTCAACATAAGTAGGTCTTCCATGGATACACTGCCCAGAATGAGGAGTGTTTTCCATATCACGTAGCAAAGCGTTCATTTCCTCTTGCTTTAATATACGCCCAGATCGTACCGAGCCATGACATGCCATGCGGGCAATTATTTCTTCCATTTTTTTGCCAAGTTCCTCACCCCGACCCCATTCAGCCAAGCCATCCGCTAAATCTTTGACCAGCATTGTAATATCTGCCCGCCCGCCAAGCAAAGCAGGAATTTCACGCACTGCTATTGCCACATTGCCAAAGCGCTCAAGGCATAGTCCTAGTTTTTCAAAAATTGGCGCAGCGTCTTCTAATCGTTGGCAATCTTCCTCTGGCAGTTCAATAACTATCGGAATTAGTTGCAGTTGTGAGAGCACATTACCCTCGTTTAATTGCGCCTTAAAACGCTCATAAACCAGTCGCTCATGCGCTGCGTGTTGATCGATTAATAAGAGCGCATCTTTACTTTGCGCCACGATATAATTTTCAAAAAATTGCCCCCTTGCAATGCCAAGCGGATAATCATTTTGCTCTAATTCTTGCGCCTCTTGCTCATTTGGTTCTGCTTCAAACTTTGCGCTTAATTCATCTAAGCCAGCAATATTTGGCTCAGATTGCTGGTAATTATAAGGATTGGGAGAGGTAAATTTATTATGAGCTGCAAAATCTTGTTTGTTACGAAAAGCGCTAAAAGTTGCGTCTGCAATATTTGAGGAGGATTTATATCCTGCACCCTCTAACCCGCTTTTTATTGCCCTCATTAACGCACTACGAATTGCACCAGCATCAGCAAAGCGCACTTCGGTTTTTGCGGGGTGCACATTTACATCTAAATCAGCACTTGCAAGCGAAATGAAAAGCGCCACAACAGGGAATCTATCTCGAAATAAATAATCTGAATATACCGCACGAGTTGCCCCAAGCAATAATTTGTCTCTGACGGATCGCCCATTAACAAAATAAAATTGCGAAAGCGAATTGGCTTTTGAAAAAGTTGGTAAGCCTGCAAGTCCAGCGATTTTTATGCCGTTATTTTCATAATCAAGCATAAAGGAATTTTTAACAAAATCCGCACCCATCACTTGTGCAACCCGTGCGCTAAGCGCTTCTTTACCGCTTTGGCTTGGCCAGTTAATCGAGCTCCTATCAGCACCATCAATAATAAACTGCACTTCAGGGTTTGCCATTGCAAGGCGCTTAATAATATCGGTAATAGCGCTAGTTTCTGCCCTATCGCTTTTGAGGAATTTTAGCCTCGCTGGCACGTTAGAAAACAGGTCTTCAACCTTAATAATCGTGCCCATATTCATAGAGCAAGGTCTTATGTCAGAGCGGCTATTTTGCTCAATGCTAATAATCATGCCAGAAGAAGCCTCTTGCGTGCGAGAGGAAATGCTTAATTTTGCCACCGAGCCAATCGATGCCAGCGCCTCGCCACGAAAACCAAGCGAGATAATATTATCAAGATTATCACCCATAAGTTTTGAGGTTGCATGGCGCTCAATTGAAAGACGCAAATCTGCTTCATTCATACCAGTGCCATTATCCTCAACTCGCATCAGGCTTTTGCCACCCCTTGCAGTGGTTATAGCAATACGAGTTGCCCCAGCATCTAGTGAATTTTCAACCAACTCTTTAATAACGCTTGCGGGACGCTCAACAACTTCACCAGCGGCAATCCTATTTACTAAATCATCTGGTAATTGCCTAATTGGCATTGTTGATTCTCCTTTTTCTAGGTTGTAGTGTAAAGAATAATTATTACATTTCAAAGGGTATCTTGATGGTTAGAGCTAAAAAAACACACATGCAAATTGCGCTCAAATTAGCCAAAAAAGCAGGAGAAAAAGGCGAAGTGCCAGTTGGGGCGGTGGTAGTATATCAGGGTGAAATCATTGCCAAAGCCAGAAATAAAATGCGCAGATTAAATGATGCAAGCGCTCATGCTGAAATGTTAGTTATTAAAAAAGCTCTTAAAAAATTAAAGGTTGCTCGCCTTATTGATTGCGATATTTACGTAACCCTAGAGCCATGCACCATGTGCGCTGGTGCTATTTCTCATCTAAGATTTAGGCGGCTTTATTATGGGGCTGGGGATATTAAGGGTGGCGCTATTGATAATGGCGTGCAGTTTTTTAGTGCAAAAACTTGTCATCATAGACCTGAAATTATTTCGGGATTAGAGGAAGAAGGGTCAGAAAAACTACTTAAGAACTTCTTTGCTTTGAGACGATAAAATCCTCTATTAGCTTTGAAAGCTCACGCTTAAAATGCTCTTTTTCTTTTTCACCCTCCTCAATAATTTCTCTTACTCGCCAAAATTCATAAGCACCAAATTCACGCACATTAGGGCGGATATATAGATCAGGTGGATAGGCGGCAATATTATGTGCTGTTAAGGCGTGCATCATTATTTGCGCTGAGCCAAGTGTTACGTCAATCGCTGACGGATTTTCATTGCTGGTGCGATTTGATGGATCACCATTTACATCAATAGCAATAGTAATATCCGTTCCAATAGACGCCGAATCAAGTGGTAATGGATTAACTACGCCACCGTCAACTAAAAGCCTACCATCATATTCAACGGGCTCAAACAAAGAAGGAATGGCAATCGATCCAGCTATTGCAGGTTTAAGTGGGCCAGTGTGAAATATCACTTGATGCCAAGAGCGAAAATCTGTGGCGATTATATAAAGTGGGGTTCTTAAATCTTCAAAATCTTCAGGAAAATCTTCAGGTAAAAAAGCATCAACAATCATTTCAGGATCAAGTTGCATAGAAATACCGCTTTTAAATAGATTGCGCAAATCCTTGATCTTGGTTTTCCAAAGGCGAGAAGTAATTGAGCGCATATTGCCTAGAACTTCTAAGGAGTGCTCACGAAGTTCTTTGCCCTTCATGCCTGCCGCCCAACCAGCGCCAACCAAAGAGCCAATCGATGTGCCAGCAATAACACTTGGACGCAATCCCATCTCGTCCATCGCCTCAATAAAGGGAATGTGCATTAAGCCACGAGCCGAGCCTCCGCCAAGCGCAATACCTATTCGTGGTCCTTTAATTGTTGGCATTATTCATCTCAAATTATTATTTTTATTTAATATAACAGATAAGCATTAAAATAATTATCTCAATTTTTTTGCTCACTTAAAATTGCCTTATAGCCAATATCAGTACGATAAAACCCGTTTCGCCAATCTATTTTTTTAATTGCCTGATAGGCTTTAGTTTGCGCTTGTTTTACACTATCGCCCATTGCGGTAATATTTAATACTCGACCACCATTTGCAACTATCTCATCGCCCTGTTTTTTTGTTCCAGCATGAAAAATTTTGACATTTTCATCATCAATATTTTCAAGGCCATTAATCTTATCTCCCTTTTGATAAGAGCTAGGATAACCATTTGCCGCCATAACAACACAAAGCGCCACCTGCTTATGCCATTGTGTTTTAACATTTGAAATAGCGCCCCTAGCGCTTGCCTCTAGCAAATCTAGCAAATCGCTTTTTAAGCGCATCATGAGGGTCTGACATTCAGGATCACCAAAACGAACATTATGCTCAATTAATTTTGGCTGATTATCTTTAATCATAAGACCTGCAAATAACACACCAGAAAACGGCGTGCCTCTTTGCTTCATACCCAAAATTGTTGGGGCAATAATTTGCTTTTCAATTTTTGCAAGCAGTGCATCATCAACCATAGGCGCTGGCGAATATGCGCCCATGCCGCCAGTATTTGGCCCCTTATCGCCATCAAAAACACGTTTATGATCTTGTGCGCTAGCTAATGTTATAAAATTATTACCATCAGAAATAGCAAAAATTGAAACTTCTTCGCCATCCAAAAATTCTTCAATTATTAACTTTTCACCAGCCTTGCCAAACGCCCCCGAAAAACAATCTCTAATTGCTTGTTCTGCTTGCTCTAAACTTAGCGCAACGACAACTCCCTTGCCAGCCGCCAAACCATCGGCCTTTATTACAATTGGTGCGCCTTGTTTCCTTACATATTCAAGTGCTGGCAGCTCCGCTGAAAATTCAGCATAATAGGCGGTTGGGATATTCATTTCTTTGCATAATTTTTTGGTAAATATTTTTGATCCCTCAAGCTCGCTAGCGGCTTTTGAGGGCCCAAAGGTCAAAATATTTGCCTCCCGTAAATCATCGGCAATTCCCGCAACTAACGGCACTTCAGGTCCAACAATTACCAAATTAATATTTTTTTCTTTGCAAAATTCAATCACCCTTGAATGATTCTCAACATCAAGCGCAATATTATCTCCAACCTCGCTAGTGCCAGCATTTCCTGTTGCAATATATAATTTATTTAGGCGCTTAGATTGTGCAATCCTATAGGCAAGCGCATGTTCACGGCCGCCTGATCCGATAAGTAAAATATTCATGTTTTCTCTTGAAGACATATTTGCGCTCTTGATTATTTATATTCTTACATGCACTTATATCCCTATGGAAAATAATGCAACCAACGCACATGAATTTAGTGTTTCACAAATTTCAGGTGCAATAAAAAATATAATAGAAGATGAGTTTGGCTATGTTCGAGTACGTGGCGAAGTTGGTCGGCTTTCACGCCCCGGCTCGGGTCATTTATATTTTGATCTTAAAGACGAAAAAGCCTCTATTTCTGCGGTGGCGTGGAAAGGCGTTGCCTCAAAATGGCGTTTTCAGCCAGAGCAAGGACTTGAGGTTATTGTAACGGGGCGCATAACAACTTTTGCTGGGCAATCTAAATATCAAATTATTGTTGAAAATGTTGAACCAGCAGGCATTGGCGCTTTAATGGCATTGCTTGAGGAGCGGCGCAAAAAACTCCTTAAAGAGGGATTATTTGATGAGGGACATAAAAATCCTCTGCCATATTTACCCAAAAATATTGGCGTTATAACTTCACCAAGCGGTGCGGTTATAAGAGATATTTTACACCGCCTAAGCGATAGGTTTCCAACCAATGTAATTATCTGGCCTGTTCGAGTGCAGGGGGAAAATTGCGCTAGCGAAGTTACAAAAGCCATAAAAGGTTTTAATGCGCTTGATGAAAATTCAAAAATTACCAAGCCAGATTTAATCATAGTGGCTCGTGGTGGTGGCTCGGTTGAAGACCTATGGGGGTTTAACGAAGAAGAAGTAGTGCGAGCGGTTTTTGAAAGCGAAATACCTATTATTTCTGCCATTGGGCACGAAACTGACACTACATTAATTGATTATGTTGCCGACATTCGTGCCCCAACGCCAACTGCCGCTGCTGAAATTGCGGTGCCAGTGCGAGCGGAATTAGTAGCTTTTGTTGAAGATTTAGGATCACGAGTAAAATCAAGCGCTTTTCGCCTTTTAGCTAATCAAAAAGAAAGATTAAGGGCGATAAGTTTTGGCCTGCCAAAGCGCAATGATTTATTATCTTTTTCTCGCCAGCGCTTAGATTTTGTAGCCGAGCGCTTAAATGGAGCATTGCGCCAAACAAAGCAGCAAAAATCTCTGGCTTTGGCACAAGTTGCTCCTCGCTTATCGTTAAGTGCAATTAAACAACGAAATGAAGATTTAGGGAAAAATCTCAAACTGTTAGGCACCAGAATGTTACCAGCAATTAATCGTTTAATTAAAGATAAAGAAAAATCTGTGCTTTCATTTACAAAATTGCTAAATAGTCTTTCTTATAATTCTATTCTTGAGCGTGGGTTTGCGCTTGTCAGTGATAAAAAGGGTAAATTAATCTCTAAAGCGATGAATATCAATAATGATGATTTGCTCAATATTCAATTTGCTGATGGAGAGATTAATGCTATTGCTAAAAGCGATAAGTCACCATCTATAAAGCAAAAGAACAAGCTAGTAACAAAAGATGATAGGCAAACAAACCTATTTTAATGGATTAAAAAATGGATATTTTACAAGGTAAATTTTCACAAAATGAAGCGAAATTGCGCTATTTAGACGCTGACTATAGCGTGTTAGTTGCTGGAAGTTTTGTGCGCTGTGCAATTACTGGCAAAACCATTTTGCTTGAAGATCTTAAATATTGGAATGTTGATAGGCAAGAGCCATATATTGATGCTGAGGCGGCAACAAAAGCCTATTTGAAATATGGTGATACGTGAGCGTAAGCGAAATGGATAAAGAAAATAAACGCATTTTATTTATATCCAATGGCAATGGCGAAGATTCAATTTCTGCGGCAATAATTAAGGAAATCCCAAAAGAGCTTTTGGTTGATGCATTCCCTGTCATTGGTTTTGGTAGCGCATATAAAGGCGTTTGTAATATTGTTGGCCCCGTTATGCATATCCCCTCTGAAGGGCATAGAAAAGCTGGCTCAATTGCCAAAGATATAAAAGGGGGAATGTTATCGGGCACTTGGCGCACAATAAAATTCTTGCGCTCAATAAAAGGCAAATATGATAAGATAATTGCAATAGGGGATAGTGTAGTTCCGATTTTATGTACCTTGGCAGGTATTAAAATTGATATTTATCTTGATGTTTATAAAAATGGCTATGCGCATAAGTATCTCAAAATAGAGCGTTGGGCGATTAAAAAAAGTTGCAAAAAAACCTATTGCCGAGATGATGTTTTGGCGGCATCGCTTAGAAAACATAAAATAAATGCAATTTCCAAAGGTAATATTATGATCGATATTATTCCCTTTGGTGAATATGATGTTTCGCTACATAGGAGTAAAAAAACCGCCGTCACTTTATTGCCAGGAAGTCGCAAAACAGTAGCTAGAAACCTTAAGTTACAAGTTGAAGCAATAAAAAATTTACCCAAAAAATTATATCCGGATATTTTTATAGCAGTTGCCAGAAATATTTCTGTTGAGGAATTGGCAAAGGCCACATCAATGAAATATCATGGTGCGATAAGTAAACAGGCTTCAGATTTAGGTTATTTGAGCGATGGAGAACTAAAGTTAAATCTTACAAGTGGTGTTG
>JAMONS010000138.1 GCA_027065555.1 Hyphomicrobiales bacterium
GGGAATTTAGTGATTTTTATTGATATGGCAGGATTGAGAGAAACATCTTCTATTGCAGAGATTGAGGGTATTAGACGGGCTAGAGAAGAAATTTTACAGGCTGATGTTTTATTGTGGCTAAATCCACTTGATGGAGAGAACAATCCTAAAGCACCAGATATTGCGCCAACTACTATTTCTATTGGAACAAAATCTGACCTAGGCAAGCATAAAGATGATTTTACCCTTAATATCTCTGCTAAATCTGGCGAAGGAATAGAACAGTTAATTGAATTAATTAGGCAACAAATCCTATTAAAAACCCCTATCAGTGGCGACAGTATAATTTTAAGCCGCTTACGTGATAAAGAGGCATTAAGCCAAGCATTAGAGGAAATAGAAATAGCCATTGCAAACCTTAGCCAACCAGAAATCGCAGCTAGCGCCTTGTTAAGAGCATCTACTAACCTAGCCCGACTACTTGGAAAAATCGATCCTGAACACATTCTAGGTGAAATATTTTCAAAGCTTTGCATTGGAAAATGATTCACGTGAAACATTATTTATGATAGTAGAGACAAGATTCACGTGAAACATATGTTAGAGCAGATATAGTGCAAGATTTTGATGTAATTATTGTAGGAGGAGGACATGCAGGCTGTGAGGCAGCAGCAGCTTCTGCACGTATGGGCGCAAAGACAGCGCTTATCACACATAGAACTGCAACTATTGGGGAAATGTCTTGTAACCCTGCGATAGGGGGTTTGGGCAAGGGGCATTTGGTTAGAGAAATAGATGCGCTTGATGGTCTAATGGGTAAATTGGCAGATATTGCTGGAATTCAATTTAGAGTGCTAAATAGACGCAAGGGGCCAGCCGTTCGAGGCCCACGTGCGCAAATTGATAGAAAACTCTACCGTCAAGCGATGCAGAAGACTTTGCGATTCTATGAGAATTTAGAAATTATTGAAGGTGAGGTTGAGGATCTTATTGAAAAAAATAATGTTATATCTGGGATTATTCTTGCTGATGGTTTAGCAATAAAAGCTAGTTCTGTAGTTATTACAACTGGAACTTTCTTAAATGGAATTATTCATCGTGGTGAAGAAAAAATAGAGGCCGGTAGAATTGGTGAAAAACCAAGCAAGGCGCTTTCAAAAAGACTATATGCATTAAATTTGAATTTAGGTAGGTTAAAAACAGGCACGCCACCTAGAATAGATAGAAAATCTATAGATTTCAAAGGCCTAGAAGAGCAAAAGGGAGATATTCCCCCACAAGCTTTTTCTTCATTAACTAAGGAAATTACTACTGAGCAGGTTAGTTGTTATATTACTAAGACCTTATCAAAAACCCATAATATTATATCTAAAAACCTACATAGATCAGCGATTTTTTCAGGGCAAATTGAGGCTAAAGGGCCTCGTTATTGCCCCTCTATTGAGGATAAAATAGTAAGATTTGTTGATAAGGATAGCCACCAAGTTTTTTTAGAGCCTGAAGGGTTAGACGATGATAATATTTATCCAAATGGTCTTTCAACTTCTTTACCAGAGGAAGTGCAGTTAGAATTTTTGCGCACTATGCCAGGGCTTGAAAATGTGGTGATTAATCAGGCAGGTTATGCGATTGAATATGATTATGTTGACCCGCGTGAGCTTAAGCCTACGCTTGAGCTTAAAAAGCTACCTGCTCTTTATCTAGCTGGGCAAATTAATGGCACTACAGGCTATGAAGAAGCGGCGGCACAGGGGCTGCTGGCTGGTGCAAATGCAGCGCTTAGAGCAAAGCAAGTACCGCAAATAGTGCTTTCTCGCACACAATCTTATCTTGGGGTAATGATTGACGATCTAACAACTAAGGGCATTAGTGAGCCTTATCGCATGTTTACCTCTCGTGCTGAATTTCGGCTTTATCTAAGAGTTGATAATGCAGATCAGCGTCTAACCGGAATTGGCATTGATTTTGGATTGGTTAGTGAGGAGCGCAAGCAGAAGTTTTTAACTCGTTCTACGAAATTAATCAGCGGGTTAGAGCAATTAAAGGCGCTTACAATTAGCCCTAATAAAGCTCGTAAATTTGATATAAAAATCAATTTAGATGGGGTAAGGCGTACGGCATTTGAATTATTATCTTATCCTGATGTTGAAATAGAGCATCTTATCTCTATTTGGCCGCAACTAATTGATATTGAAGCGGATATTTTTAAACAATTAGCTAATGATGCTCGATATTCTGTATATATTGAACGACAAAAGGGCGATGTTGAAGCGGTGCAAAAGGCTGAAAAACTGCAAATTCCCCACTGGCTTGATTATAATGAGATAAATGGTCTGTCATCTGAAAATAGACAAAGATTGATAGAGGCTAAGCCAGTGAATTTGGCACAGGCTCAGGCAATAGAGGGAATAACCCCTGCGACTATTACATTGCTTTTGGCAATTATAAAACGTGGCAATAGGCAGGTAAGCAATGGAAAATAAGGCAGATCTATTGGAAGCAGAGCAGGCACTAGAGATTGCTAATGTTAGATTTGAGCGCCCTGAAGTTGAGTTAATTGCTGACTTGCAGAAATTTCAAAACCTGCTGACTAAATGGCAAAAAATACAAAACCTTGTTTCACGTGAAACTTTAAGTCAATTTTGGTTACGTCATGTGGCAGATAGTTTGCAATTATTGGCCTATATTCCAGATAATATCAAAAGAATTACGGATTTCGGATCGGGTGGTGGGCTTCCTGCTATTGTTCTGGCTATTGCGCTAAAAGATAAAGCGGTTAAATTTACCCTAGTTGAGGCGAATAGCCGTAAAGTTGCGTTTTTGCGGGCTGTAGTGCGTGAATTAGGGCTTAATGCGCAAATAATTGATTCTCGTATAGAGGATTGTGAATTTTCAGGCGATAATGTGCCACAAATGATAATTGCCAGAGCGGTTGCTCCATTAATTGAACTTTTGCGGCTTTCAAAACCCATATCTAACAGTAAAACAGTGCTTATTTTCCCCAAAGGTAAAGAATATACTGAAGAACTAACAAAAGCCAATGGTGATTGGTGCTATAATGTGGTAATTCATAGCTCTGTTACAAATAAAGCTAGCACTGTGTTAGAAATAACAGATTTTACTCCTAAAAATAGCTGAAAAGTTAAATATAGGAGGTAATATTTGGAGAGTGATATGAGTCCAAGAATTTTAACCTTAGCAAATCAAAAGGGTGGGGTTGGTAAAACAACAACGACAATAAATCTTGCAACTGCTTTAGCGGCAGTTGGCGAGAATGTGTTGATTATTGATCTTGATCCGCAAGGTAACGCCTCAACGGGGCTTGGCATTGCTAGGCAGGGTCGAGAGGTTTCTTCGCTTGATGTATTGCTCAATGAAGCAACGTTAGCTGATGCTTTGATAATGAGTGATGTGCCGCAAGTTGGGATTATACCTTCGGTTACTGACCTTTCGGGGCTTGAAATGAGCTTAGCAAGTGAAGCGGATAGGGTGTTTCGCCTGCGTGATGCGCTTAATAATGCGTCTGGTCTTTTAATAGATGGTAAGCCTGTTACTTATGTTTTAATAGATTGCCCTCCTTCGCTTAACTTGCTGACAATAAATGCATTAGCGGCGGCGGACGCTGTTCTTGTGCCGTTACAATGTGAGTTTTTTGCGCTTGAGGGCTTGAGCCAATTATTGCAAACAATAGAGCAAATTAGAACGGCGCTAAATCCTTCTCTTTATATTCAGGGTATTGTAGTGACGATGTTTGATGGTCGTAATAATTTAAGCTCGCAAGTATTAAATGATGTGCGCCAAGAATTGGGTGAGTTGGTTTATGAAACGGTTATTCCACGTAATGTTAGATTGTCAGAAGCGCCATCATTTGGAAAACCAGCGCTTTTATATGATTTACAATGCGCTGGCTCACAAGCATATTTAAGATTAGCAACCGAAGTTATTAGGCGTGAAAGACAGCTAAGCGCTGCATAAATAGATATTGGATAGATAATGAATGATAAATCAGCAAGATTAGGGCGAGGCCTTGCGGCTTTAATTGGTGATATTGCGCCAGTTGAAACGGTAAAAAGCGAGGAAAGTTCAGGGGTAAGGCAAATTGGCGTTGAGCAAATAATTGCCAATCGTGCGAACCCTAGGCGTAAATTTGATGATGCTCAGCTTGAAGATTTAACTGCTTCAATTAAAGAAAAAGGCGTGATGCAGCCAATTTTGGTGCGTCAGAGCGAAGAAAATAGTGAGGTTTATGAATTAATCGCAGGCGAGAGGCGCTGGCGTGCGGCGCAACGAGCAGGGCTTAGCCATGTGCCAATAATTGTGCGTCAAGTTGATGACAAGGAGGCGCTTGAATTAGCTATTATTGAGAATGTACAACGTGAAGACTTAAATTCAATAGAAGAATCAATGGGTTATGTGCAATTAATTGAGCAGTTCAGCTATACCCAAGCCGATTTAGCCAAAGTAATTGGCAAAAGCCGATCGCATGTTGCTAATACTTTACGCCTAATGAAATTGCCTGAACAGGTTCAAGAGATGATTTCTAATGGTGATTTAACCGCTGGTCATGCTCGAACGTTAATCACTTCTAATGAGCCACTAAAGCTGGCTAAAAAAATAATAAATAATGGGCTCTCGGTGCGCCAAGCAGAGGCTTTGCACCAAAAGGAGGGTGAAATAATAGTGCGTAAAGCTAAGCAAGGCTCACAAAAAGACGCAAATACTACCGCACTAGAAAAACGCCTATCCGATGCGCTAGGCTTTGAGATTTTTATTGATGATAAGGGCAATAAGGGTAAAGTTAGCATCAATTATAAATCCCTTGAGCAGCTTGATG
>JAMONS010000139.1 GCA_027065555.1 Hyphomicrobiales bacterium
TGCCCATTGGGCCCGGAATTGAGCGCATTGCAGAGGAGGCTACAAAATTATTTCCTAATGCCAAGCAAGTTGTGCTTTCGTCCGATATGGGAACAGCTGAAACGCTTAAGCAAAAATTTATAGATATTGAGCAAGGGAAATATAATTTAATCATTGGCACGCAATTAGTTGCCAAGGGGCATCATTTTGAAAAGCTAACTTTAGTTGGTGTGCTAGACGCTGATTTAGGATTAGCGCAGGGCGACTTAAGAGCCGCAGAAAAAACCTATCAGATTTTAACGCAAGTGACAGGGCGAGCAGGACGTGCCGCTAAACAAGGCGCTGCTTATTTACAGACCTATCACCCCGATAATGATGTTATGTTGGCAATGAAAGCACAGGATAGCGAGAATTTTTATAGACATGAATTAAAGGTGCGAGAAGATGGAGGCTTGCCACCGTTTGGGCGCTTAGCGGCTTTAATTGTTTCAAGTAATGAAAGAGATATAGCTTTCAAATATGCTCGTATGTTGCTTAGTTGCGCTCCAAAACCAACCAATAAACAAGATTTAGAACTTTTGAAAATCTTTGGCCCGATTGATGCGCCAATTTCTATGATTAGAGCTCGTCATAGGGTGCGCTTGTTGGTGCAATCGGGCAAAAATTTTGACCTTTCTTCTTATGTGCGCTTTTGGCTTGAAAAAGCACAAAAGCCTACGGGTAATATAAAGGTGCAGGTGGATATTGATCCTGTAAGTTTTTATTGAAGAATTGAGTAAATCAAACAACCTCAATGTTTTGGTGGTTTTTTTATAAAGAGAAGGAAGCACTCAATAGTTTTGCATCTTGTTTATGGTGCAATAAATTACTAGCTACTATCACTTGCATAATAATTGTATTCAAATATATTATTTTGAACGTAAAAAAATGCGATATTCTTAGCGATCGCACTAGGGGAACCTATTTTTGAGAATTGGTCACATGAGTATAAAAAACATAGTTGAGAAAAATGATAGTGCTGGAGGACGCATTTTTGATTTTTTTATAATGATTCTCATCGTCATTTCAATCATTTCATTTTCTATCGAAACAATACCCGACCTTTCTCCTGCAATAAGAAGTAGCCTTCAAATATTAGAAACCATAATTGTTATAATTTTTACTATAGAATATTTATTAAGGCTATTTTTTGCAGATAAAAAACTTAAATATATCTTTAGCTTTTATGGAATGATTGATATTCTTGCTATTATTCCATTTTACCTATCAACTGGCTTAGATCTTAGAACCTTACGTATTTTTAGAATGTTGCGTCTTTTCCGTTTGCTAAAAATAGTAAGATATAGCAGGGCAATTAATCGGTTTTCTCGTGCGTTCTCTATTGCAAAAGAAGAATTAGTTCTGTTTTTAGTTGCAACAATAATGATGCTTTTTTTGACTGCTGTAGGAATTTTTTATTTTGAAAATAATGCTCAGCCAGAAGTTTTTAAAAGTATTTTCCATTCTCTTTGGTGGGCTGTTACCACTTTAACAACAGTTGGCTATGGGGATATGTATCCAATAACAGTGGGTGGTAAAATCTTTTCATTTCTTATATTGATGATTGGCTTAGGAATTGTTGCAGTACCTGCTGGGTTGATGGCATCAGCACTTTCTAAAGTTAGAATGGAAGAAATAGACGACAAATAATTGTACCGTTTTTTGCCACTTCTATGTTTTATAGGTTTTTAAACAACCTCAAACCAAGTAATCATACCAGCGGCTGCATGTTCTAGCATGTGGCAATGATAAAGCCATTTGCCTTTATTATCTGCAACAAAGGCGATTTTTACTGTTTGCTCGGTGCCAATTAAAAAAGTATCACGCCAAACATTACTCTCGTCAATCTCTACGCCACTTCTTTTTATCACCCGAAAATGAAAACCATGTACGTGCATTGCATGGATAAAATTTGTGTCATTATTAGTTTCAATAATAACTGTTTCACCAAGTTTTACGCTAAAAAATGGTTTTTCTGGCAGATTAGCAACGCCATTAAATGCCCAAACTTGCCCAGTATTTCTAAAATCATCACCCTTTAATTTTTTACCTTGATAATATATATCACCAACCCGACGCATTGCGCCACCGCTCATTTTCAGTGGAAAGGTTTTGGCATTTTCAATGTCAGGCTCAGGGATATTATTTAGTGGTAATTGCACCAAAGAGGGGGTGCTTTCTTTATCACCAACAATTTCAAATTTAACAAATGAATATCCCTGCCCTGAAGATAATTCATCAATAGAAAAATCTGCGCCAACTTTGGGAGTAACTAATAAATCAACCCTTTGCGCAGGGCCAATTAACATTGGTGAATATTGTAATATTTGCGGCGTTCCTATTGATTGCCCATCATAGGCAAGAATTTTTGCGTTAAAACTATTGGGATCAATTTCTAAAATTCTAGAATTTGCAACATTGATTAAACGAAGGCGATAGGGCTCACCTGCATTTAGCTTAAAACTCGGCTCGTTTTGTGAGTTGACAGTTAAAAGATTGCCCAAACGACCTTCATGCGACCAGTCCATCATTGCGCCAAGTGAAGCTAAATCTAGCTTGCCATCTTTTCCAATGCGCCAATCATCAATCACTAAAGTTAAATCATGTTTGCGATCAAAAATCTCATTTTCTTCTTCAACAATTAAAGTGCCATAAAGCCCACGTGCTACTTGGCTCCAAGTTTTATTGTGCGAATGATAATAATAAGTGCCAGCATCTGGGGCAATAAAATTATAATCAAAACTCTCACCGGGCATAACTGCTTCTTGCGTTAATCCGGGAACACCGTCCATTGCATTATCAATTCTTATTCCGTGCCAATGAATGGTGGTTGGTTCTTCAAGTTGGTTAATTAACCTAACTAAAACCCTTTCACCCTTTTTTATCCGAATTTCAGGACCGGGCGTTTGGCCATTATAAAGCCAAAGATCCGATAATGGCCCATCTTCGCCAACCAATGATTGTTTGATAGGAGCGGCAACTAACTCAATATAGTTAGAGCTAGCAAAAGCGACTTTAAGCGAATAAGGCGCAGCTAAAAAAGCTGCGCCACTTGCACCAATCTTTGCACCATATTTCAATATTTCACGCCGATTAAATACCATTCTTAATCCTTTAGTTTTAACCTGTTGAGCCTAAGAGCATTTGAAATCACTGAAACAGATGACAAGCTCATGGCCGCTGCCGCAATCATTGGTGAGAGCAAAGTATTGGTTAGCGGATAAAGAATACCAGCGGCAATAGGCACACCAGCCGCATTATAGGCAAAGGCAAAAAACAGATTTTGTTTTATGTTTCTAATCGTTGCTTTGGCAAGTTTTCTAGCCCTAACAATTCCGCTAAGATCACCGCCCAAAAGTGTAATGCCAGCACTTTCAACCGCCACATCAGCACCAGTTCCCATAGCAATACCAACATCGGCTTGTGCAAGTGCGGGCGCATCATTAACGCCGTCACCAGCCATAGCAACCATTTTGCCTTCCTTGTGCAATCTGGTAACTAGTGCCTGCTTATCTTCAGGCAACACACCAGCCAAAACTTCATCAATACCTAATTCCTTGGCCACTGCCTGTGCCGTTCTTTCATTATCGCCAGTTGCCATAATAATTTTAAGACCAAGTGCGTGTAGTTTTTCAATCGTATCTTTGGTTTCTTTTTTAATAGGATCAGCAACCGCAATAATCCCTGCTAATTTATTATCTATTGCAACAAACATTGCCGTGCGGCCAGTGGTGCGCAATTCATCGGCTTGCGCTTCTACTTGCTTAGTTTTAACGCTAAGCGTTTCCATCATTGCTTTATTGCCAATTGCAATTTTGCTCTTTCCAACCGATCCGCTAACACCTTTACCAGTAATGGAGGTGAAGTTACTTACCTTAGTGATTTTTGCACCACGTTGTTTTGCACCCTCAACAATCGCTTCTGCTAGTGGATGTTCAGAAGAATTTTCAAGCGTTGCAACTTTTGATAGGAACTCATTTTCCTTCATATTGTTAAAAATAATAACATCTGCGAGGTCTGGTTTACCTTCTGTCAGAGTGCCAGTTTTATCAACGATTAGAACATCAACTTTTGCCATTTGCTCAAGCGCTGTTGCGTCTTTAATCAGCACGCCATTTTGCGCTCCCATGCCAGCGGCTGTCATAATTGACATCGGCGTTGCTAAACCCATTGCACAAGGGCAAGCAATAATTAGCACCGAAATTGCTGAAACTAGAGCAAAAATAAAGGCAGGAGATGGGCCAAAAACCATCCATGTAATAAAGGCAATTATGGCAATAGCCACAACTATTGGCACAAAATAAGATGCAACCTTATCAACCATGCCCTGAATTGGCGCTCGTGAGCGCTGGGCATTGGCAACCATTTCAATGATTTTAGCAAGCATGGTTTCATCGCCAACTTTTTGCGCTTTAATAATCAGCGAGCCGTTTTTATTTATTGTCCCGCCCGTAACTTCATCTTTCTCACCCTTTGCAACAGGCAAAGATTCGCCAGTTATCATGCTTTCATCAATCGAAGAGCTTCCCTCAGTAATTATTCCATCAACAGGAATGCTCTCACCAGGGCGAACTCGTAATAAATCACCCTGCAAAATATTTTCAAGCGGCGCATCATATTCCGATCCATCAGGGTTAATACGGCGAGCGGTTTTTGGTGCTAAATTAAGCAAAGCCTTAATAGCATCTCCTGTGCGCTCTCGGGCTCGCAATTCAAGCACTTGCCCCAAAAACACCAGCGCAATTATTACCGCTGCCGCTTCAAAATAAATCGGCATATGCCCTGCTGCATCTTTTAGAGCAGCTGGGAAAAGATTGGGCAAGAATGTCGCAACGGTTGAATAGGCATAGGCCGCCCCAACCCCAAGCATAATAAGCGTCCACATATTATAATTGCGAGTAACAACAGAAGACCAACCACGTTGAAAAAACGGCAATGCCGCCCATAAAACAACAGGAGTTGCCAAAATAAATTCAATATAAATTACATATTTTTCACCAATCCACTCACGAATTGGAAAGCCAACAAATTGCCCCATCGTTAAAATAATTAGCGGAACGGCAGCTATCGCACTAACCCAAAAACGGCGAGTAAAATCTATTAATTCGTGGTTAGGCTCGTCCGATGCGCCAGACATAGGCTCAAGCGCCATGCCACATATCGGGCAAGTTCCAGGCCCCTCTTGCACAATTTCAGGATCCATTGGACAAGTATAAAGTGCGTTTTTATTTTCAACTTTTGGCTTTTTCTTATTATTGCCAGAAGCATAAAAATATGGGTCAGCCTCAAATTTTGCATGGCATTTTGGATTGCAGAAATGATAAGTCGTACCATTATATTGTGCGCTCATTTTACCAGCATCAGTTTTCACCGACATGCCACAAACAGGATCAATTACACTACCAGCGCTAGGTGCTGCATCATTATGATCATGTGAGCAGCCACAAGTTTCTCCGTGCTTATGCTCTTGTTTATTTTCCTGATTGCTTGAGCAGCAATCAGCAGTTTTTTCTTGTTTTTCACTTGAGCAACAACCATCTTTTGCCATGATATTTTTCCTTAGAACAATCTGAATTAAGATAAGTCTAAGGCTTCTAGTGGCTAGAAGGTCAAGCGATTATTTCTTTAATCTATCTAGGCGCAATCTATCTCTATTATCACTTAATCTATAGGCGCTTAAAAGAGTTGCGCTAATCACCCCAAGTCCTGTTGCGCCAGCTGTCAGTAGCAATATTAAAATTTGATATTTTACCGCTTCTGCTGGATCAACCCCCGACAGTATTTGCCCTGTCATCATACCGGGAAGCGAAACAATTCCCATTGCCGCCATTGCGTTAATTATTGGCATAAATCCAGCCCTTAAAGCAATGCGAATAAAGGGCAACATTGCTTGGAAGCGAGTTTTTCCAAGTAAAAGCAAAGCCTCAACTGCTTTTTGCTCTCGCTTTAAGGTTGTGGTGAGATTATCCAGCGCTAGCGAAACTCCGGTCATAGTATTGCCCAAAATCATACCAAATAGCGGCAAGGCAAATTGCGGTTTAAACCATGGGTCTGGTTGAATTTGCGTTGTCAGGGCAATTAAAGTTACCAACATGCCAGCAACCATCATTGAGCCAGCACCAATAGAAAACCCCCAAAACCCTGCTAATTTCTTTTCTTGACGAGCATAAATTTCACGCCCTGCAAATAGCACCATGATCAAAGCTACAAGCAAGGTTATCCAAGGGTTTGAAATGGTAAAAATACCTTTGAGCAATAGGGCAACTATTGATAATTGTACCACCATACGAAACGTAACAATGAATAATTTTTTGGCGAGACCTAATCTAAAGGCAATAGAAATTGCGCCATTGAGCAAAATGAAAATTGCCCCAAGCGCTAAATCCCAATAGGAAAGCAAAATATAATCAGCCATTTTTGCGCCCTCCCTTCTTGCTCCCTCTAGAGGATTTTTGTGGTTTTAATTCACCATTTTCTAAAATGAACGAGCGATTTGCAAGGCGCTTAACTTGCTCATCATCATGGCTAATCATAATTATGCCAACCCCATTATCTAGCTGTTCTTTAATAAGAACTTCAATCATGTTAGTGGTTTTTTTATCAAGCGCAGATGTTGGCTCATCAAGCAACAAAAATTTTGGCTTTAGAGCTAAAGCACGCACAAGACCCAAACGCTGCATTTCGCCGCTCGAAAGACGGCTTACTTGCCAATCAAACACCTCAAGCGGCAGACCCACTTTTAACAATATTTCGTCTACCAATTCACTCTGCTCAAAATGATCGCCAACCTTATCCGCCCACCAGCCAGTTTGCGCTGGCACAAAGGCAACTAATGAGCGCCAAATATGAGCGGCAATAACATTACGCTCAATATCACCAAAAAACACCTCGCCCTCATTGACATCAAGATCAACAATAGCACGCAAAAATAGCGATTTACCTGCTCCAGACGAGCCAGAAATCATGACCATCTCGCCAGCTTTTACCTCAAGGTCAAGCGGCTTAAAAATATCTGTCGTTAGGTTTTTTATCTGTAAAATACTGCACCTATTTGTTAGGTATATATTCTTTGAAATGTTTCGATAATTTAAGTCTTTGCGCCTGATAGTTTGAGCCTAAATCAGTGCCATAAAGCTGTTCTGGCCGCTCGCTCATTCTCTCATATAAAAGCCGCCCTATTGTTTGCCCATGCCCAAGTAAAAATGGCACTTCACGTGATCGCACTTCTAAAACTGCGCAAGAGCCTTCGCCACCCGCTTCACTATGCCCAAATCCAGGATCAAAAAACCCTGCATAATGCACTCTAAATTCACCAACTAGCGGATCAAAGGGTACCATTTCGGCGGCATAATCTGGCGGCACTTGCAAGCTTTCACGGGAAACTAAAATATAAAATTCTTCGGGGTCTAAAATAAGCTCGTTTTTGGCGTTAGCATAAAGCGGATCCCAAAAATCCAAGACCTCAAGCGCTCCCTTTTTATCAACATCAATCACCGCCGTGTGGCGTTTTGAGCGAAACCCAATTAAGCCATTGCGCTCTTCCCCTCTAAGATCAATCGAAAGCGCAACGCCATTTGAAACTTCCATATTGGGATTAAACACTAATGTTTGCTGTTTATGGAGCGCAATATGCTCCTCAATATTGAGTAAATTATCACCAGTACGAAAACGCATTTGGCTTAGGCGAGAGCCTTTACGCACCAAAATGGGGAAAGTTCTTGGGCTAATTTCAATATAAAGCGGCCCCTTATAGCCCTTAGGCAATACATCAAAACCACGTGCCCTATCACCTATTGTTCTGGTAAAAACATCTAAACGACCAGTTGAGCTTTTTGGATTAGTTGAGGCTGAAACTTCGCTAGGTAAATCAAGGCTTTCAAGTAAAGGCACAAGATAAACACAACCCCGCTCAAGCACTGCACCCTCGCTAAGATCAATTTCGTGTAATTTCAGATCTTCAATTCTATCAGCAACAGAAAATTCAGGGCCCGGTAAAAAACTTGCTCTTATACGATAGGCTTTATTTCCAAGCCGTAAATCTAAACTTGCTGGTTGAATTTGCGCAATATCGAGCGCATCATTAAGTTTTATTGCGCCAATGTCTATTAGTTCCTCAATCATTGAAGTTGAGAAAACACCGTTTTTGAAATTTATAGTTTCAATCATCTAAAATGCCCAAAAGATCTAATATATGCTATTTATCATACACCCCATTTTTATTGACGCAAAGCACCATTTTAGCTTACACCCATAATAAGCTAATAATCTTGAAAATTGTAATGACAAAAAATAATAAAAACCCACTAAATAATAAAGCTAAGCTATCGCCACAAACTTTGGCGGTACATGGCGGAGGCGCTCGTAGCCCATTTGGTGAAACCTCTGAGGGTATATATTTTAATTCAGGTTTTACTTATGAAAGTTCTTTAAGCGCTCAACAACGATTTGAGGGCAATGAAGAGGGGCATATATATTCTCGCTTTTCAAACCCTAGCGTTGATATGTTCCAAAATAGAATGGCACTGATTGAAGGAGCAGAAGCTGCTCGTGCCACCGCAACTGGCATGGCGGCAGTAACTACTGCCCTTATGAGCCAAGTTAAAGCTGGCGATCACGTGGTTGCGGCTCGTGCGCTTTTTGGCTCTTGTCGATATGTGGTTGAAGATTTTTTACCACGCTGGGGGGTCAACTCCACGCTAGTTGATGGGCGTAACCCAGAAGATTTTGCAAAAGCTATGCAAAAGAATACTAAGGCTATATTTATTGAGAGCCCGACTAATCCAACTCTTGAGCTAGTTGATATTAAAGCGGTGGCTGATATTGCACATGCAAGTGACGCAAAACTTATTGTCGATAATGTTTTTGCCACACCAATTTTTCAAAAACCGCTAGCACTCGGCGCTGACCTTGTTACTTACTCAGCAACCAAACATATAGATGGGCAGGGGCGAGCAATGGGCGGAATTATTCTTGGATCAAGTGAAATTATAGAAGCTGATATTCATACATTTATTCGTCAAACAGGGCCTTCAATAAGTCCATTTAATGCTTGGATTATGCTCAAAGGCTTAGAAACGCTTGAGTTGCGAGTTAAAAAGATGAGCGAAAATACTGCAAAAATTGCTGATTTTTTAGCTCTGAGCAACAAGATAGAACAATTATACTATCCATTTAACGATAAGCACCCACAATATGAATTAGCAAAGCGCCAGATGAGTAATGGCTCAACAATGGTTTCTTTTGAAGTTAAGGGCGGGCAAGAGGCGGCCTTTAGATTTGCCGATGCGTTGGCAATAATTCTGATTTCAAATAATCTTGGTGATGCTAAAACTCTTATTTCGCATCCCTCAACAACTACTCATCAACGCTTTAATGAAGAAGAAAGAGCTGAAATGGGTATAAGGCGCTCTCTTTTGCGTCTATCCGTTGGGCTAGAAAACCCTGATGATTTAATTGCTGATTTAGATTTTGCCCTTGATCAAATCTAATCTGTAAAAAGTTTTTTGGCATTTAATATCCGCATAATTGCGGTAAAAAAGGTTAGTGCCGCAAAAATAAGAGCAAGCATTGGGAAAATACTTGGCCATATACAAATGACAATAAAGAATAAAATTGTCTCACTTCCCTCAAGCAACCCTTCGCTAAAATAAAGTGATTTTTCATCATTTTTATCAGTTTTAAGTTTATATTTTTCTGCCAAAATGGCATAGCCTAAAAAAGTTGCGCCATTAAAATAAAACGCAACTAACAATAATGCACCCACAATAGCATTGGCGCTTGGATTGCTGATAATAAACCCAAAAACTATAGCGCCATAGAATAGGAAATCGACAGAAATATCAAGATAACCGCCAAAATCTGTGCTTTTTGTTACTCGTGCAACAGCACCATCTAGCCCATCAGCTATTCTTGAAATAATTATAAATATCAGGCCAAGCACAAACCAACTAGCAGCGATTGAAACGGCCGCTGCCAAGCCAATACTTAACCCAAATAGACTTATAGCATTGGCGCTAATTCCTGCTTTTGCAAATTGTTTTGCAATTATATTAAGATATGGATCAAAAATCTTACGCATAGCACGATCAAACATAAAATTATCCTGTTAAACTACTCAATAAATTATAATAGACATGAACTATTATTTATAACAATGTAAATCAATAATTTAGAAATTGAAAAGAATTAAGTTTAGTCAATGCAATTAAGACCAATCATTTCTTTAATCGGGCAAGTTACTACTATTTTAGGCATATCAATGTTGTTGCCAGCAATGGTAGATTTTATTGCGGGCAATGATGAATGGCAAACTTTTGTTATTTCATCTCTAATTACAACACTTTGTGGGACTGGCCTTTGGGCCGCAAATTCTGGCGGTTCGCATGTTTTGAACCTAAAACAGGCTTTTTTATTGACCTTTTTGATATGGGTTGTGCTGACAATTTTTGGTGCACTTCCTTTTATTTGGATTGAAAATGGCCTTTCTATTACTGATGCGATATTTGAATCTATGTCAGGTATAACCACAACTGGCGCAACAATTATGACCAATCTTGATGGATCAGCGCCCGGAATTTTGCTCTGGCGTTCACTCTTACAATGGTTTGGCGGGCTTGGTATTGTTGTGATGGCTATTGCAGTTTTACCAACTTTGCAAGTTGGTGGTATGCAAATGTTTAGAGCTGAAGCATTTGAAACGCCAGATAAAATATTACCACAAGCTGCCCAAATTGCCAGCGGCATGACGGCAATATATGTATTGCTAACCCTTGCCAGCACTGGGGCTTATTGGGCGTTTGGCATGAACTTATTTGAGGCGGTGTCGCACGCTATGACAACAGTTGCAACGGGTGGATTTTCTACACGTGATGGCGGCTTTACGGAATTTAATTCAACCGCCCTTGATTATATCGCAATAATTTTTATGATTTTAGGGGCATTGCCGTTTGCGCTTTATTTAGCGGCAGTGCAATATGGCCGTTGGAAAAAAATATTTCAAGATAGTCAAGTAAGAGTATTTCTTGGCATAGTTTTAATCGTCACATTTGCTATGATGTGGTTGCAAATTTCAAAGGAAGAATATTTTGGTGAAGAAGCATTTCGCCATGCTTTATTTTCTGTAACCTCAATCATTACAGGCACAGGGTATGCAACGATTGATTATAGCGCATGGGGGCCATTTGCCATGACTACCTTTTTCATAATTACCTTTATTGGTGGTTGCACAGGCTCTACTTCTTGCGGCATAAAAGTCTTTCGCTTTCAAGTATTAGCACGAGATCTTTATCAACATGTGCGCCAAATTCTTTATCCCAATTTAGTATATGTAAAACGCTATAATGGCCGTCCACTACCAGATTCTATTTCTTCTTCTGTGCAAAGTTTTGTATTTTTATATTTCTTGAGTTTTATTGTGCTTGCTATAGCGCTTTCTTTAACAGGGCTTGATGCAACAACGGCACTTTCAGGAGCTGCTACTGCTATCTCAAATGTTGGCCCAGGTTTGGGTGAAATTATTGGACCAGCGGGAAATTTCTCGTCTTTGCCCGATATTTCAAAATGGCTATTAGTTGCAGGAATGCTAATCGGGCGCTTAGAAATATTAATTGTTTTAGTATTATTTACTCCAAGATTTTGGCGTTGAGTAATTGAATAAAACTCAATCGAAAAGCGTAACCAACAAAGACGTATTACTTATTGCTATTCCTGCAACGCTAGCCTTTATTACTGAACCATTAGCTGGATTGGTAGATTTAACAGTTATCGGGCGCTTGGGCGATGCAGGGCTTTTGGCAGGAGTTGTGCTTGGGGAGTTAGCTTTTTCAACCCTTATTTCCTTGATGTTTTTCTTAAGGCTTGGAACAGCTGGATTAACCGCTCAGGCTATTGGCGCAAAACAAAAAGATAATGGGCTTATTCATTTTGTACGTGCGGCAATTTTGGGGCTTGTATTTTCAATAGTGTTTATTATTTTTATGCAACCGATTATTTCTATGGCGGCAATTTTGCTTGCACCAAGTGAAAATTCTGCTCAGCCCTATGAGACATATTTTATGGTGCGAATAATTTCAGCACCGTTTGTTTTGATAAATTTTGCGCTTTTGGGTTGGTTTTATGGGCGAGCTGCGGCAACTACTGGCATGGTTTTGCAACTGCTTATTCATATAGTCAATATTATTCTCTCTATTGCATTTGTTTATATGTTTAATATGGGGGTGTTTGGTGTGGCGCTAGCAACCCTAATCGGGCAAGTAGTTGCAGCTTTTGTTGGGCTTTATTTGGTGTTTAGGCATTTTGGTACTTTTGAGAAAATTAGCTCGCTCATTTCTATTTCAAGCCTATTGAACATAAAAGCAATAAGGCGGCTTTTTTCGCTCTCTCGTGATCTAATGATAAGGTCTGCAGTGCTAATGTTCACCTTTGCTTGGTTCACAGCACAAGTTTCTCGTATGGGAGATGTTATACTCTCTGCCAATGAAATATTGATTTATTTTACGTTAGTTACTGCCTATTTTTTAGAAGGGCAGGCGCAAGCGGCAGAAGCTTTATGCGGCAGGGCGCTTGGGGCAAAAGACAGAGCTAATTTTATTCAAGCAATAAAACTCACATCTTTTTGGGGTTTTGGGATTGGGTTTTTATTATTATTATTTTGGCTAATATTTGGCACATATTTAATTGATTTCATGTCAACCAATGAGGCTATTCGGGAGCAAGCAAAGATTTATATTTTTGTGGCAGCATTAACCGCCATAACTGGCGTTGGGGCATTTGTACTTGATGGTGTAATGGCAGGAGCAACCTTAGGATCGACTATTCGCAACGGCATGGTAGCCTCTGCCGCTATCTATTTAATATCCGCAATTATTTTACAAAATCTATTTGGGCTAAATGGATTATGGGCAGCAATGCACATTTTCTTCATTGCCAGAACAATAATTTTTGCTTTTGCGCTAAGAGCGAAGATGCCTAAACTATTTGAATAATAGATTAGGGTTTAATTTATTCCTCAAACTGATTTGGATTAAAATAATATTTGCTGGAGCAAAATTCACAGGCGACTTCTATTTCTCCGTTTTTTAACATATTTTCTCTGTCTTTAGATGAAAATGATTTAGCTAACATTGCTTCAATGCGCTCGGCCGAGCAGGAGCAATTATCTCTTAGTGCGGTTGGGTTAAAAATACGCACACCGCTTTCGTGATAGAGCCTAAATAATAGACGCTCGGGGGATAATTGCGGATCGAGCAATTCTTCATCACCTAATGTTGATAGATGCGCTTTGGCCTCACTCCAGCCATTTTCTTGCCAGCGATTTTCTTGCCAGCGATTTTCTTTATCTTCATCTACATCGCCTTTTTCAGCTTGCTCCCCTTTGGGCAAATGCTGCAACAAGACACCACCAGCTCGCCAATGCGCTCGCTTTTCCCCTTTAATTGAAAGCTCGCCAACCGCTAGGCGTACCATTGTTGGAATTTGCTCTGATTGCGTAAAATATTGCTCTGCAATTTCTTCAAAGCCAATATTATCAAGCGCAACAATACCTTGATAGCGCTCGGTATTTTCTCCCTGATCTATGGTCATTGCTAAATGACCTTTGCCAAGTAAATCAGCAGTGCTAATTTTGCCCTGTTCAGCTTTTTTAAGAAGTGCTTTTTCGTCAAACCGAGCGTAAGCACGCAAACTATCTGGAGCATTAAAATCAACGATTAGCATATTGAGCACCCCATCGCTTTGCGTTTGCAAAATAAGGCGACCCTCAAATTTTAGCGATGAGCCAATCAGTGCACCAAGCACGATTGCTTCACCAAGCGCTCTGGCAATAGGTGTTGGATAATCATGCGCTAATAAGATATTATCAATGGCTTTTGAAAGCCTAACAATGCGCCCTCGGCAATCTAATTTTTCAAGCGTAAATGGCACAATAACATCATCTAGGCTTTCTTCTCTATCTAGCCCAAAATCTGACAAAAGATTTTTATTCATTATAATTTCTCAATTCCAAATACATAACAAAGAATAGCTTTTTGCACGTGTAGGCGATTTTCTGCCTCGTCAAAAACTAGTGATTGTTTTCCATCTATTACTTCTGGCGTTACCTCATCGCCCCTGTGCGCTGGCAAGCAGTGCATAAAGGGTGCATCGGGTTTTGCTAAAGCCATAAGTTTTTTATCAACTCTAAAGGGTGCTAAAATTTTACGACGTTCATCAGCGTCTTTATCTCCCATAGAAACCCAAGTGTCCGTCATAACTAAATCAGCATCTTTAACTGCTTCTTTTGGGTCTTTTATAATTTTTACCAAACCATTGGAAGCTGCGATTTGAGCTAACATGCTTTGGTTTGGAGCATATTGTTTGGGGGTTGAAATAAACAGATTAGCGCCAAAAATTGTTGCGCCCTCTACCCAAGAAAGCAGCACATTATTTGCGTCCCCAACCCATGTAATTTTTTTATCCTTTATAGAGCCCCTATGCTCTTCATAAGTCATAATATCTGCCATTACTTGGCAGGGGTGCGAGCGCCTAGTTAGCCCATTAATAACTGGAATAGAGGCAGCACCTGCAAGTTCAAGCAAATCATCGTGTGAGGAAATTCTAATCATTATTGCATCAACATAGCGTGACATTACTTTTGCCGTGTCTGATAATGTTTCATCAAGTGAAAGCTGCATGTCAGAGCCAGCAAGCATAAGAGTTTCACCGCCAAGCTGGCGCATTCCAACATCAAAAGAAACCCGAGTACGAGTGCTGGTCTGCTCAAAAATCATCGCCAATATTTTATTATTTAATAGAGCAGGACGCTCACCATTTTTAAGTTTAGCTTTTATCTCAATCGCTAAATCCAAAATGCCTCTTAGTGTCTTTTTATCAAAATCATTTAAGTCAAGAAAATGTCTTACTTTTTGATTATTACTCATTTTCATTTCCTTTCAAATTTTCAAAACTTGCACTAATAATATCTATCGCTTCTTGTATATCTTGCTCACTAACAATTAGCGGCGGTAATAGGCGCAACACATTATCACCAGCTCCAATTGCCAATAGATGATTTTTACGTAACAGGGCAACAAATTCAGCAACGGGGGGAGTAATTTTTACACCAACCATAAGCCCCTTGCCACGTATTTCTTTAATATATTGCGGAAATTTTTGCGCTAATTGCTGTAAATGCCAATTTAATTTTTGCCCCATTCTTTCAACGTGCGGCAAAAAATCAGGCTCGCTTATTCTATCAAGCACAACATTGCCAATGGTGCAGGCAAGTGGGTTGCCGCCATAGGTTGAGCCATGCGTTCCGGGGAGCATAGAGGCGGCAACTTGTTCTTTTGCTAAACATGCGCCAAGCGGGAAACCAGCACCAATTCCTTTAGCTATCGCCATAATATCGGGTTCAATATTGGCGCTTTGATAAGCAAATAATTTCCCTGTGCGCCCATAGCCACATTGCACCTCATCTAAAATGAGTAGCAAATCATGCTTGTCACAAAGCTCTCTTAATGAGCGTATAAATTCATCAGACATTGCGTTAACGCCGCCTTCGCCCTGCACAGGTTCAATTAAAATAGCGCAAGTTTTTTCATCGATAGCTTTTTCAACAAGCTCAATATCACCCGTTTCAACTTGAACAAATCCAGCTAAAGGCTCTCCAAACCCCTCAAGATAAGCAGGATTACCACCAGCAGCGATTGCCCCAAGCGTGCGCCCATGGAAAGCACCCTTAAAGGTAATAATATCTGTGCGGCTTTTTTCGTCCTTTGTATAATAATAATGACGAGCAGTTTTAATGGCGCACTCAATGGCCTCAGTTCCAGAATTGGTAAAAAACACCGCATCGGCAAATGTTAAATCAACTAGGCGCTTTGCTAATTTTTCCTGGCTCTCAATTTGAAACAGATTTGAAACATGCCACACCTTTTCAGCGCTATCTTTAAGAGCGCTCACCAGCGCCTTATCATTATGCCCAAGCGCATTCACGCCTATCCCCGAATAAAAATCAAGATAAGAAGTTCCCTCATCGCTAAAGAGGCGCATTCCCTCACCATGAGTAAAATTAAGATTAGAGCGAGCATAAGTATTATATAGCGCTGACATTTTATTATCTTTCAAAACTAAAAACGCACCGCTTGTGGGCGGTACGTTATTGTACATTCTAATAGGTTCATTATCGCCTAGCTAAGGATAAGTGTCAATCTTGTGTAAAACAGATAAATTTTTATTGAAGGGTCTTGCATAGCACAAATACATAGGTTTTTTTGTTTTCTTTGATAAAAACCGATGTTTTTCGGGGAAAACTGCTAGAAGAGCTTGCACAAGATTCATAAGATAATGTAGTATGTAAGAACTTCGGGGGGCGGTATAAGAGGCACAAGGCGTACGAATTGCTAATGCTAAACCCGATCAATGTATTTTTGTAGAGTTTAGAACTGATATATTACCCATATCGGTATGGTGTTGGATTCTGTTTATTTTTGAGGATAAGGAAAACATATGGGCTGGACCGAAGATCGTGTTGAAACATTAAAAACGCTATGGGTAAATGGTCTCACAGCGAGCCAAATAGCAGGTGAATTAGGACAGGGCGTTACTAGAAACGCTGTTATTGGCAAGGTTCATCGACTTAAACTCGCCGCCCGTGCAAAACCTGCAACAGCTAATGCTCGTGCAAAGGCTAATGCTCGAACAAGGAAAAAGACGACAGGGCGCACCAGCACTACGAATAGCAATTATAGTGCGCCAAAAAGACGCTCAACCAATTCTGCAGCATCAAGCGCAGGGGCAACCGCTCTTAAACCTTCTATTGAAAGCGCTGTTGAGCTTAAAACCTCTCACGAATTAGAAATCCCACTTGATGAAAGAGTTACTTTGCTTGAGTTGACTGAGGATAAATGCAAATGGGCTATCGGCGATCCATTGCTCCCAGGTTTTTATTTTTGTGGGCGTAAATCTTTAGAAAAAGGACCATATTGTGAATTTCATTCAAAACGTGCTTATCATAAAATAGATCGTAAAAAGAAATAACTTTATCAAGCTATTTGAATTTTATTTCCCCGCACTTTTTGATAATATTTAATGCCTGAAATGTCGCATTCCTGTAAACACCATAGCAATTTTTGCTTTATTTGCGGCGGCAATTACCTCATCATCACGAATTGAACCACCCGGTTGAATAATTGCAGTAGCTCCTGCTTCTATTGCGGCAATTAGACCATCGGCAAATGGGAAAAACGCATCAGATGCAACAACTGATCCCTTTGTTAGAGCGCCACGCTCCCCTGCGGCTTTGCTTGCATCTTTTGATTTTTGATGTGCGATACAAGTTGAATCAATTCGGCTCATTTGTCCAGCGCCAATACCAACCGTTGCTCCATCCTTTACATAAATAATGGCATTTGATTTAACGTGTTTAGCAACTTTGGCAGCAATCTTTAGATCTGCCAACTCTTGCTCAGTTGGTGCTCTTTTTGTAACCACTTTAAGTTCACAATCATCAACATTTTGATTATCACTATCTTGAACAAGCATACCGCCACTTATGCTCTTCATCATTAATGTCTTTGCTTTTGGATCAGGCATTTCATCAATTAATAATAGGCGTAAATTCTTCTTACTTTCAATAATTGCCAATGCCTTTGGGCTAATAGAGGGAGCAATAATAACTTCGGTAAAAATTTTAACTATTTGCTCAGCCACATTAACATCAATCTCTCTATTGAGGGCAACAATACCACCAAATGCGCTAGTTGGATCGCATTTTAGGGCGCTTTTATAGGCATCATCTAAGTTTTGATTTAATCCAAACCCACATGGATTTGCGTGTTTAATAATTGCTACTGCTGCAAATTCTTTAGGGTCAAATTCACTAATTAAAGCAATAGCCGCATCAGTGTCATTTATATTATTATATGATAATTTTTTGCCCTGCACTTGTTTGGCATTAGCAATACCAATAGCGTTTGAGCCATCATCATAAAAAGCAGCCCATTGATGGGGGTTTTCACCATAGCGCATTTCTTCTATTAAAGAGCCTGAAAAAACTCTATAAGGAATATCTTTATAATCAAGGGTTTTGGCAAACCAATTTGAAATTGCCCCATCGTAATTCGCGGTTCTTGCAAAGGCTTTTGCTGCCAGTTTTTGGCGCTCATTTAATGGAACTTGCCCATGCTCGTTAAGATGCTTAATTATATTTTCATAATCATTAGGGTCAACTATTGTTGTTACAAAGGCGTGGTTTTTTGCGCCTGATCGGATCATCGCTGGCCCGCCAATATCTATGTTTTCTATAATTTCATCATAACCAGCGCCAGATCTTACAGTTTCTTCAAATGGATAAAGATTAACCACCACCATATCAATAGTTGGGATTTGATGAATTCGCATGGCGCTTTTATGAGCATCATCATCTCTTTTTGCCAATAGGCCACCATGAACTTTTGGATGTAGAGTTTTTACTCGCCCATCCATCATTTCAGGAAATCCAGTAAGTTCAGAAATATCAATAACTGGAACTCCGCTTTTTTTAAGCAACTCTCGTGTGCCACCAGTTGAAACAATTTCAATTCCTAAATCAGCTAAACCTGCAGCAAATTCAGCCACGCCTGTTTTGTCAAATACTGAAATTAATGCACGTCGCAATTTAGTTTTTTGCTCTGTTAACATTTTGATATCCTCTTAAGATAATTTACTTGTTTTTTAATTGTGTAATTTCTACTAGCTTTTTGCACAATGTCCCTAATAATCACAATCTTTTTCTTTTGTCCTATAACAAAGCACGATATGTTAAATTCTTTTAAAGCGAGCCACAAAAAACCCGTCCATTGAACCTGAGATATTGTCAGTGATTTTTGCTATTGGCAATGTTCTTAAATATCCATCTTTGCTAATGAAATGACCAAAATCTGAAATTTC
This sequence comes from Hyphomicrobiales bacterium, assembly GCA_027065555.1. Classification (GTDB taxonomy): domain Bacteria; phylum Pseudomonadota; class Alphaproteobacteria; order Rhizobiales; family Devosiaceae; genus S141-66. Next base: position 18,925 of record JAMONS010000139.1, read on the forward strand.
TTCTTTCTTAATAGGAAGTTCTATAAGTTCTTTATAGGTTTTAGAAATCCAGCTTGCCTGTTGTTCGCCCTCTTCAATTTCTAAAGAGCAAGTAATAAAGATTAAAACGCCATTTGGTTTTAGACACTTAATAGCATTAGCGATTAATTCTCTTTGCAATTTTACCCGTTGCTTAATGTCATGTTGTTTTCTTTGCCATATAAGTTCTGGGTGCCGGCGAAAAGTACCAGTTGCTGAACATGGAGCATCAAGCAATATTCCATCAAATAGATTTTTGGGGCTATATGTTCTAGCGTCACTTAGCTCAAGCTTGGCGCTATATTTAAGCCGCTCAAGATTTCCCTCTACCCTTTTTAGGCGCTCTTTATCTATATCTAACCCAGTTACCTGATAATCTTGCTTTAATAATTGCGCTAGTTTTCCACCTGGTGCTACGCACATATCCAAAACAGAATTGTTCTTTTTAAGTGCCATAAGCCTTGCGGGCAAGCTAGCAGCAACATCTTGCACCCACCAACTACCCTCATCATAACCCGCCATTTTATCAACTGCTTTATCTCGTTGATAAATGCGAACTACATCTTGAAATATCTTTTGTCCATTTAACTCGCTAATTAGTTTTTCATCTTCCTCTCGCAAGACCAAATCAAGCGGTGCACCCTCTAATAAAGCTTGTGCAAAATCTTCAATTATCTCTGCCCCATAAGATTTTTGCCATTTTTCAATAAGCCATTTTGGGAATAATAAATGATTTGGCAGATTTTTATATTTTTCAGCTTCTCGTTGCGCAGTGCGCAAAACTCCATTTACAAGTTTAGCTAAATGGCGAGTTTTATTATTTTTCTTTGCGATTTCAACGGCCAAAAAAATTGAACTATGCTCAGCTTGTTTTGGCAGAAACAATAATTCAGCTAAAGCAATTCGCAATATACTTTCAAAATTAGCTGAACGTGCTGGCATGCCTTTTTTTAGCTGCCGCTCAAATATATAATTAATGTGCCCATGTCGCCTTAAAGCAGTAGTTATTAGCTTATTGGCCAAAGCTCTATCTCGACCATCACTAATAATTGCCTCATTAAAAGGAATAAAGGGTGCACCATTTAGTACTTTTGCTAAGCGTGTGATCGCTTGCTCTCGCACTTGTTGGCCTGCTTGTTGGTTGATTGGTGTTTTTTTACGATTATTGTTCAAAATTTTCTCAATTAGTATATTATAATAAAGTGATTATCATTATTAGAGAATATAACAAATATTATTATGAATAAAAAAACCTCAAATGCCAATACAACAATAAAAGAGCGGGCAATAAAAGAAGCTCAAGTTAGACGTGAAAAA